>JAYOAN010000027.1:7389-14320 GCA_038104285.1 Halieaceae bacterium | reverse complement strand
CGGCATCGCTCTATTTTGTGCTCGCGAAGACTTTGGATGGGAGAGTAAGCGCGAAGAATGGGGCGGGTCAGTAGCATGAGAATCGGTCTCGATGTAGGTGGCACTCATACTGATGCGGTCTTGATGGATGGGCAGCAGGTTGTGGCCCACACCAAAGCCACTACCACCGCGGATGTGGGGTCAGGCATTGAAACGGCACTGGCCAGGATTCTCGAGGGTGTTAACCCCGCTCAGGTTGAACTTCTGACCATAGGAACCACGCAATTCACCAATGCGGTGGTTGAGCGGAAGCACCTGTCCAAAGTCACAGCGGTGCGCGTTTGTCTGCCTGCTGGGCGAGGCTTGTTACCACGGGCGGACTGGCCTGCAGATTTGGTCGAGGCAACCGACGGCGGAAACTACTTACTGCATGGTGGTCATTTGTACGATGGACGTGAATTAGCGCCCGTTGATGAGGTTGAAGTAGAGGAACTCCTGCAGACGCTAAGGACAGAGAAGCCAGCGGCTGTCGTTGTCTCTTGCGCATTCTCGCCGTCGCAACCTGAGCTTGAATTGAGTCTCGCCGAGCGATTGTCTGCCGAACTCCCGAATAGTCGGGTTGTCGCGTCGCACAGCATGGGTGGCTTAGGTCTGATCGAACGCGAAAACGCAGCGATTTTGAACGCCTCACTTTTAGAGTTCGCGGACCATGTTGCGTCGGCACTTCTCATCTCTAGTGAGCGACTTGGCCTGAGCTGTCCAGTCTATGTCAGTCAGAACGACGGTACTCTGATTGATCTCGAGCGCGTGCGTGAATTTCCGGCGCTCACGTTTGCCTCGGGGCCCACTAATTCCATTCGGGGAGCGTGGGCACTAACAGGACTGTCCGATGCGTTGGTGATCGACGTGGGTGGCACAACCTCAGATATTGGTGTTCTTAAAAACGGTTTCCCAAGACAGTCCAATCTTGTCATTGATGTGGGTGGTGCGCGCACCAATTTTAGAATGCCCGACGTGTTGGCAATAGGCATCGGTGGCGGTAGTGAAATAGGCGAGGGCGGCATTAGCTGTGGTCCCCAGTCTGTTGCACGAGAGCTCTCCGACAAGGCGCTGTGTTTTGGTGGGGAGGTCATGACGTTTAGCGATATCGCCATATCTCAGGGACGTATGACGATTGCTGAGGCGACCAATTCCGATCCGGTAGAAACTAAAATTTGCGATGCGGTCGATCAACTGGTGCTTGAAAAATTAACAGCCGCCGTCGATCTAATGAAACCGGGTGGCGCGATATTGCCTGTGGTGCTCGTGGGTGGCGGTGCTCCGCTTATACCGGGTGAGACGCTTGCAGGGTGCCCGGTGATTCGTCCTGAGTACGCGGGCGTTGCCAACGCGATTGGAGCTTCCATTGCTCAGGTAAGTGGTGAGGCCGAAGGCTTGCATGTGATTGGAAGCAAAGCACGTAATGAGGTGATTGATACGCTCGCACAACTAGCGACGGCCAACGCAGTCGCGGCAGGAGCGAATGAGGCTTCGATAACCGTGGTTGATGTAGAGGAGGTTGATATTCCTTACATGGCCAGCGAGACGACGCGTATCCATGTACGTGTTGTTGGCGATCTCACGTTGGGGGCAGCGTAACTTATGAAGATTCACGCAACTGACCTCGATGATCTAGCCTTGGGTGCCGTCTTTCTCGCGACCGGCGGAGGAGGTGATCCCTACCTACCGACGCTCATTGCTAAACAGACACTTGAGCAGACGGGGCCCGTTACATTAATCGATGCCGATACACTGGGTGACGACGCCTTTGTCGTGCCTGTGGGTGGTGTGGGTGCCCCGACGGTGTCGCTCGAGCTTCTGCCTTCAATCGATGAGGCGTCAAGGGTGCTCGATGCCTACGCGACACTTATCTGCAGAGAAATCGATGCGGTAGCCTCGTTTGAGATTGGCGGTGGTAACTCGTTGATGCCATTAATGGCTGCAGCGGTGAGAGGGCTTCCGGTTATTGACGGCGACGGCATGGGCCGCGCGTTTCCCGAGGCGCAGATGATGAGCTATGCCATTGCTGGCGTGAAGCCTACACCTGCGCTGGCCATGGATTACGCGGGGAACACTGCGCTGTTTGAAACCTCGGATACCACAACCTACGAGCACCACATTCGCGCTTTTGCCGCAGCAGCAGGAGGTATGATCACCGTGGCCGAACATCCCATGTCGGGTGAGGAGCTAAAACGCTCCGTTATTCCAAGGACGGTGAGTTTCTCCTTGGCCCTTGGCCGATTATTACGCGAGCAAAGAGGGCCAATTGCAGATCTCTTACCTTCGCTGCGCGCGTTGTTTGTGGACTCGGTTTACGGTTCGGTGCATCAGATTTTTGCAGGAAAGGTCTCAGGGAAAAGTACACGTACCATTGGTGGTTACGACGTGGGCGAACTCTCGATTGAGAATTTCGACGACCCATCGGATGTCTGCAACATAACGATTAAGAATGAGTATTTGGTTGCCACGGCAAAGGGAAAGCCACTGGCTATGGTGCCGGATCTCATCGTGATTGTTGATGCCGAGACTTCAACGCCCATTAATGCAGAGCGCCTCCACTATGGGCAGCGTGTAGCCGTGCTCGCCATTGGTGCCCCAAGCTTCTATCAAATGCCGGATGCACTCGCGGCCACCGAGCCTCGATGCTTTGGCATTGATATGGATTACCAGCCCTTAGCGTTGCTAATTAACTAAGGTTGATTAATCCGATTCTCAAGACGCTAGGGAGGCGTCCTCGCTAGCGGGCGTTTCTTCGACCTCATCTCGAAGCAGTGACAGGAAGTCTTCCAGGATGACATAGAGCGCTGGTATGAGTATTAGCGTTACTGCTGTTGCGAAGATAACTCCGAAGCCCAATGAGACCGCCAAGGGCACAAATGGTGCTGTGTCGAAGTCTCGGGTCACCATTAATGGCATCAGACCCATAAACGTTGTGACTGATGTAAGGAAGATTGGTCTAAAGCGAGACATTCCCGAGTCGATCACTGCGTCATAGAGACTCATCTTGTGAATGCGCCGATTGCGGTTGATAAAATCAACGAGCACGAGACTTGAGTTAATGACAACCCCCGCTAATGCGATCATTCCCAGCAGTGAGAAGAAGACGAGATCATAGTTCATTATCTGGTGGCCGATGATAGCGCCGATAAAGCCAAACGGAATACTGGCCATGACCACCAGGGGTTGTAGGTAAGATTTCAACGGAATGGCAAGTAGGGTGTAGATCACCATGAGTGCAACTAAACTGGAGCTGACAAGTCCACTCAGTGCGCGAGTCCGTTCCTCTGCTTCACCCGCTTGCGCCACGCTGACACCCGGATATTTTTCTATGATTTTTGGAATATGAGTTCTGAACACCTCTAAAAGAATTGTCTCTGGCGCTACGGCATCGCGATCGGCCGATGCAATAACATTCACCGTGCGTTGACCATCCGTGCGATTAATCGTCGAATTACCGGTGGTTGGCGCCAATTCCGCGACAGCTAGCGCTGGAACTTCTGTGCCATCGGGTAGGCGTATGCTCATGTTTTCAAGACTCGAGAGTGATGTTCGGTCTTCCTTTGGAAAACGAACCATGACACGTACGTCGTCGCGACCCCGCTGAACCCGTTGCGCCTCTCGTCCATAGAAGGCGTCACGTATTTGATTACCAAGTTCAGCTTGGCTCAGCCCCAGAGATTCCGCTTCAGGGCGTATTTGCATGGCTAGCTCTCGTTTACCTGAGCGGTAGGAATTGCTGATGTCGTAGAGTCCGTCGAAGCTCTCTAAAATCTGGGTGAGTTCCGCGGCAGCACGGCCTAGCTGCTCGATATCACGACCACGAAGCTCGAGGTCGATATCAGCGCCCAGAGACACGGCATCGGCTGAAAAACTGAGTTCAACGACATCGGGTAAAGGGGGAGTCAACTCTCGCCACAAATTGACGACCTCTTGAGGGGTCATACCGCCGCGCTCACGATAGGGGACCAGGTTCAGCGAGATCTCAGCCATGTGTGATCCTGTCGCACCACTCATGACCAACGCGCCTTGGGTAATCGCGACGCCTACCGACGATAGTTCGTTTTTAAATGCTGAGCTGCCGTCAACACGCCCTTCATCGACAATACGTCGAGTGGCCTCTCCTGAGGCTTGGATTTGTTTCACAATGGCTTGGGTTCCGGCTAAGGGATAGCCCTCAGGCATAACAACACGAGCGACCACGTTGTTACCCGAAACAGATGGGAAAAATTGGAAAACCACACGACCACTCGCCATCATGCCGCCCATGATGATCATCATACCCAAGGCAATTGCGAGCGTGGTGTACCGATGCTCAATACCCCACTCGATCCAACGTCGGTAGCTGTTTTGTGAGAAGCGTTCTAGTGACCCAGCTATGCGATCTTGAAAGCGTTCCCATCGCTTCCCGAATCCTGATTCGCGCTTTGAATTGCTTCGATGAGCTAAGTGCGATGGAAGGATCAATTGCGATTCAACAATACTAAAGATCAGACACAGGACGACCGTGCCACCGATCGAGATGAAGAATTGGCCGAGATTACTTTCGACGTTCAAAAGCGGCATAAATGCGGCAATCGTTGTGAGCACGCCGAAGAAGACAGGAACGGCAACTTCGCTGGTTCCCTGAATAGCGGCAGTTCTGGGGTCCAAGCCATCTTGCTCTTTCGTATAGATCCGCTCACCGACCACAATCGCGTCGTCCACAACAACACCTAGGGACAACAGTAGTCCCATCAGTGAAAGCGTGCTTATGCTCAAGTCCGTGGCAGGGAATAGCGCAATGGCACCGAAAATGGCTACGGGGATACCAGCGCTTACCCAGAGTGCCAATCGGACACGCAGGAAAAGACTGAGGCTGATGATGACGAGCAGCAAACCACCAAGCGCGTTGTTGATCATCGTACTCAGGCGGCCTACCAATTCATCAGCTTCGTTATTCCAAATGGTGAAATGGATGCCCTCGGGGAGCTCACGTTCCTTTGCTTCAACGTAAGCAAGGACTGCCTCGGAGATTTCAATCGCATCGTCGCTGCCAATACGGAAGATTTGAATCATCATGGCTTGCTCGCCATTGAACTCACCGTATTGGTCTAATTCCTCGAAGCCATCGACGATATTAGCAATGTCTTTGAGCAACAAGCGTGCGCCACTTGCCTCCTGTGCGACGACGATATTTTCAAGCGCCTGACCGCTGTAGCGCTGACCTGTACTGCGCAGCCTGATTTCACCTGCGTCTGCTTTTACAGATCCGCCAGGGATATCGACGCTAGAACTGCGGATCGCCTGTGCCACTTGGGCAAGTGTAAGTTGGTGACGTCGAAGGGTAGCCTCCGAAACCTCGACGGAAATTTCGTCGGGCCGCATGTAAAGCGTTTCTACTAAACTGACTTCCGGTAGTTCGAGAAGGTCTGTGCGAATGGACTCAGTGATATTTTTCAAAGAGCGCTCATCGGTATCACCATGAACGGCCACCTGCGTTACTAGACTGCGCATAGTCACTTGAGACACGATGGGCCGTTCTGTGTTAGACGGGAAGGTCGAGATGGCGTTGACCTGAGCTTTTATGTCGTCCAAGGCTTTTGCACGGTCCGCCTTCATATCGAGTTCCACCGCGACGTTACAAGCGCCCTCGGCAGCAGTCGTTTTCACCTTGACGATATTTTCAATGCCGTCGATGGATTCCTCGATGCGTGTGCAGACACCGGTTTCCACCTCGGCGGGCGCGGCGCCCAAGTAAGGCACCATAACGGTGACCACGGGCGCTTCTACGTTGGGGAATTCTTCTTTGCGAACATCCTGTAGCGCCAATAATCCTGAGGCGATCAAAATGAACATCAGTAGATTGGCGGCAACAGGGTTATCGACAAACCAAGCAATCAGTTTTGGCATTGGTAAATACTCAGTTGATTACTTGGACGGGCATTCCCTCTACAACAAATTGCAGAGGTGATATTGAAATGCGTTCACCCTCATCCAACCCCGCTGAAATCAGGGCAGTGTCGGAGGTCAGCTGAAAAATTTGTACGTCTCTAAAGTGCAACTGATCGTTATCATCAATCACCATGACACTGTTACCAGCTCGAAGTGCGGTTCTTGGGATACGGACCAAGCCCTCGACGTCGCGTCCCGTGATGATGCCGTTAACGAAGAGTCCAATTGGGAGTTGGACGCCCTTATCGCTGGTTGTGTCGCTTACCTCTGCGATCACGTGAAGAAATCGGCTACGAGTGGAGATATCACCCTCGGTGCGCGTGAGTTTTGCTTTCCAGGTCTGCAGGTCGCCCGCGAACCTAGCCTGTAGTGTCACAGTTGCGGCGTTATCGCCCGCATTGCCAAGCCGGGCGTAGTCAGGATCGAGAAACGCGAGTTGCCCGTCAGCCAATGGAAATCTGACTTCGAGTCGTTCAGTGTCGTAGATGGTTGCGATGCTGGCGCCCTCGCGAAGAAACTGTCCGATGTCTACCGACTCGCTTCGAACACGTCCGTTGAAAGGCGCTTTGATAACCGTGCGCTCGAGGTCAATGCTTGCGCGCTCTAAGGCAGCGACTGCCTCTGTGAACCCAGCTTCTGCAACGGAAAGCGTTCTCTCGGTACGCTGTAAGTCTGCGATGCTGGCCAACTCATCCCCGTAAAGTGTACGCACACGTACCGCTTCCTCTGAGGCGAAATCGCGCTCCGCTCGGGCACGATTGAGGTTCGCTTGTGCGCGACTGCGCGCGATCTGGTAGTCGCGAGGATCTAGCGTCAGGAGAGCATCACCTTGCTGAAATTGACCGCCAGACGACAATGCTTCGGCAACTGTGATGACCTCGCCGCTAACCTGCGCGACTAACTGTGTCTGTGCCCTGGGTTGCACATTACCCTCTGAGGTAACCTCCAAACTGATCGTCTCTAGCGCTATGGTCTGTGCTCG
>JAYOAN010000027.1:0-7289 GCA_038104285.1 Halieaceae bacterium | reverse complement strand
TACCCTCTGAGGTAACCTCCAAACTGATCGTCTCTAGCGCTATGGTCTGTGCTCGGACCGCTACCGGAACCGGATCTTTTTGTGTGGTGTTTAGTTCGGGCGTGGTATTGATGAGTGCAACGTATACACCCGACGCAATAATCAGCACAACCAGAGGTGCCATAAGCTTACGGAGCGTCAGCGGGCGACGGTTTGAGCTCTGTGACATCATTAATCTCGTATTAAAACAGCGACCGGCACATAGCTGCCGTGCCCTTATTATACGATCTCCGCGCGTAATACCGCCTCGTTCGAATCAATTACGACAATAAGGCAGGCAACTATTCCTGATTTCATTGCAAGCGGCACGTGAGTACAAAAACTGGTCTCGTCTAAACCGCCAGGACTGCCCCCTGTGGTGAGATTGACCATCAACAATCGCAGAGTGCTGCGTGTTCAGACCTCGCTTAAATAGGTAGCCCGTCATCGATCGCATGGTCCCGATCCGCGGGCGTTTGCACACCGGGCACATGATAAATGCCGTTGACGGTTTCTTGGGTCGCCTGAATGTCCTCACGCGCCGCATAAAACTGGCTATACCACTTACGACCTTTCAAGAAAGGACCTTCTGTTTTCATCGCCATCGGCTTGATTGCCGGGCTCTTGTGCTGCCAGATCTCAAAATCTTTCGAAAAGGCTTCAAGGGCGCCAGCCTGAATCGCTTTGGCCATCTCCTTATCTTCGGGAGTCACGGTGCCGCTTACCGATTTCACAAGGCAGCCATGCCAAGCCTTAATTTTTCCATCTCCAACGGGCGTATTGGCGATCATTTCAAACTGCGTTGCGTCACCCCACACCTGCTTGGAAAGCAGAACGCCGGGTCCGGTGTACCAGGTTGTGGTGTACAACATGGCGCCGCCATACAGGGTCATCGCGCCGCCCTGGCGTTGGATTAGGACGTGATCACGCATTTCGTTTTCGAAATACTCACACGGTGCACCGTGTGTTGGCCCCAAGTGCCGGTTATCGCACATGTTATCGAGGACTTCCTGCGGGTGAATCTCAAGTTCGGGCAGGTGGTCGAGGTCCCAATGCACCCAGCTCCCCTCATCCCACTGCTCGAGGTAGGGCGGTGGGTAATCAGGATCGGCGCCATCTTCGTCAAACCACATCATGATGCAGCCCATATTGTCGACAACGGGGTAGGAGCGAATCGAGGCTGATTTGGGGCAGGGGCCGTCGTGGTAGGGAATATCATCGACATGCCCTTCAGCGTTGTAGCGCCAACCGTGGTAGGGGCAACGAATTGAATCACCCTCAACGTGCTTACCGCCGACTTCAGCGACAATCAGCATGGCACTGGTGTTCTTCGCCAAGTGCGTACCCATGTGCTTGCAGTAGGCATCCAGCATCACAGGATTGCCACTCTCGCCTCGATAGAGCGCGAAGTCACGGCCGAAAAAAGTAACGCCAATGGGCCCGTTATCGATCTCACGGCTTTCAGCCACGATGAACCACCCGCGTGGGTAGGTGTTGGGTCCTAGTCCGTATTCTGCTGCTGTTGCCACGGCGGCTCTCCTGTTCGCGCGCGCTGGCGCTGTTATTTCCTGTAATGGCGATAAACTAGGTGAAATAGACACGCCGGTCAAAACACCTGGGCGACATTGCGTAAACAAAAAGGACGATGACATAGAGACGCCTGCCACCGAGCATGGGCGCCCTCTGAAGAATCATCGAGTGCCTCGAGGAGTTTCGTTTGAGCAACGAAGAAATGAACCAATTTAGAGCCGAAACCACGGTGTGGTTGGAGGCCAATTGCCCACCTTCGCAACGGCAACCCATTGTTCGTGAAGAGCAGATTTGGGGTGGGAGACGACGTGTGTTTCCAAGTACAGAAGCACAGCAGTGGTTCGAGGCATGCCGCGACAAAGGCTACACCGCGCCCGAGTGGCCTAGCGAGTACGGCGGAGCCGGTTTATCACCTGCGCAGGCCAAAGTTTTGCAGCAAGAAATGGCGAAAATGGGTTGCAGACCGCCACTCTATTGCCAAGGACTATGGATGCTGGGCCCTGCGTTATTGGTTTACGGCAATGAAGCGCAGAAGCGTGAGCACCTAACGGCGATCTGCCGTGGCGAAATACGCTGGGCTCAGGGCTACTCAGAACCCTCGGCGGGTTCTGATCTCGCGAACCTTAAGACCAAAGCAGAGGATTGCGGTGACCACTTTTTGGTGAACGGCACCAAGATCTGGACGACCAAGGCGGACGAAGCGGATTGGATATTTTGCTTGGTACGGACGAGCGATTCGACACCCAAGCAAGCGGGTATCAGTTTTCTCCTCATCGACATGGCGACTGAGGGCGTTTCGACGTCACCGATCCCGCTGATTAGCGGCGAGTCTGAGTTCTGCCAGACCTTCTTTGATAACGTGAAAGTACCAAAAGCCAATCTAGTGGGTGAGCTGAACGGTGGTTGGGCAGTGGCAAAAGAGCTGCTTAAACATGAGCGGAAAATGATGGCCGCTTTTGACGGCATGCTCGAAAAGCCGGCTATGGAGCTGCTTGAGCTCGCGCACTATGCGGTTGGCCTCGATGACTCCGGCGCCTTGGCAGACAGCGAATTACGTAGCGACATGGCCCGCCACCTTATGCGCGAAAAAGCCATGGGTCAGCTCGGTGAGCGTATTTACTGGCAAGGAAAGGCTAAGCAGGTCGACCCCAGGCTTCCCCTATTGATGAAGCACTTGGGAACGTCAGAGGCACAGGCGAAAGACGAGCTGATCTTGCGGGCATTGGGCGATGAAGGGTTGTCGATGGATGATCCCGCCATTTCCGAAGGATTGAGAAAAATGGTTAAACAGTGGGCGTTTAACAAAGCCTTGACCATCGCAGGCGGTACTAGCGAGGTACAGCTCAATATCATCGCCAAGCGCGCACTCGGAATGCCCTCAGCGGAGAGTAAGTCATGATCTTGAATGAAGAGCAGGTGATGCTCAAAGAGACCGTGGCACAGTTCTTTGCCGAGCAGGCCCCGATAGAGCGGTTGAGAGAACTTGGAATAGCGCCACTGAGTGAGAGCTACGATCGGACCTTGTGGTCGGAGATGGCGGCACTGGGCCTTACAGGTATAACTGTTCCTGAAGAATTTGAGGGCCTGAATTTCGGCTGGATGGCTGTGGGTGCCATTGCTCAAGAGGCAGGTCGGCGGTTGGTAGCGAGTCCTTTCTTGTCCAGCGTCGTCTTCGCGCAAAATGTGTTGCTCAATTGTGGTTCACGCAACCAAATTGAAAGGCTTCTGCCAACGCTGATGTCGGGCGAGGTTACGGCCTCCGTGGCTTTGGATGAGGGACGCTTTTTTGGTCCCGCGATGATTGCCGTCAGTGAATCGGATGATGGTCTCAGCGGCATTAAAACACGGGTGCTCAACGGTCAAACAAGTGATGTGCTGCTCTGCGTGGCCAAGCGATCCTCGGGTGCGCTGGGCGTGGCGCTGATTTCGTCAGTGAATGCAAAAGTGTCGGTTGATGCCAAACGTTCAATGGATCTGCACGGTCACGCGAACATCACGCTGGATGGGATTCCCAACACAGATGTTGAGTGGTTAGCGGGCGATTCAGTGGAAGCGGGTCTTACCAAGGCAATTGATCAAGCGACGATCGTATTGGCTGCTGAAATGATGGGGAGTGCGCGTGAAGCTCTAGAGCGCACGGTGGATTACCTCGGCGAGCGTGAGCAATTTGACGTGAAGCTGGGTACGTTCCAGGCGCTTCAACATCGCTGTGCGCAGATGTTTTGTGAACTCGAACTCGCAGAGAGTGCCGTAAGTGCAGCGCTGACGGGAGTGGATCATGGTGCCCCCAACCTCAGTGCTTTGGCCAGTTCGGCTAAGGCGCTGGCCAACGACTGTTTCACCCTTATTTCATCTGAGGCCGTTCAGCTCCACGGTGGCATGGGTGTAACCGAAGAGATGGACATTGGCCTCTTCATGAAGCGCTCACGCGTCTGTAACCAATTGCTAGGGTCATCGAGCTATCACCGCGATCGTTTCGCGCGTCTGAACGGCTTTTAATGATTTAAGGCGAGGGCCTACTGTTTAGAGCGGTCGCACCCAGATGTTGCGAAAAGCCACCTCAGAACCATGATCTTGAAGCTCGATTGGCGCAGGGCCGTGTGCCTCGTATCGGGGTTCCCCAATGTACTCAGTCGGTCCGTGAAGAACGACGTTGTTTTGGACCAGCACGTTATTGTGAAAGACAGTCACAGTGGCGGGGCGGCTCATGCGCCCCTCTCGACCAAACTGCGGGGCCATAAACACGATGTCATATGTCTGCCACTCACCGGGGCCGCGAGAGGCGTTCACCAGCGGAATATGCTGCTTGTAGACGCTGGCGGCTTGGCCGTTTGGATAGGTCGGATTGTCAAACGAATCGAGTACTTGAATCTCGTACCGCTCCATCAGGAAGATACCGCTGTTACCACGATTTTGACTGTCCCCAGCGACGTTCGCCGGGCTTCGCCACTCGATATGGAGCTGCACATCTTCGAAGGATTGGCGAGTGCGGAGGTTTCCACTCCCGGGCACGACGACAAGCGCGTTGCCATCCAATCGCCATCCATGACTGCCCTCACGAACAGGCTCCCAGGCAGAGAGGCCAGTCCCGTCGAACAAGATAATGGCGTCGTCTGGCGGTGCGGTACCGGTGCCCGGTGTAACCCTGCGAGGCACGGGCTCCCAGAGTTCGGTAATAGCCGATAGCTCTCGGTGATTAGCAGGGATCTCCGTATCGGCGGCGCGTGCGTCGTTACCAGTGGCCAAAAGTAAGCACGCGAGAAACGCCAAACATAAAGGGGCCCGGGAGACTTCAGGCAAGCTGCTGGTAATACGCTGCCGTGACCTCAGCATCAGGATGTTAGACCGAGGCCAGGCGATCACGCCGCAGGTTCGACCAAAAACTGGCTAAACCAGCGTCGGAATTTCGCGAAAGGACCGTCACCGTCACACAAGAGGGGGCGTTCGAAGTACTGCTTTCTGTCCCAGATGATTTGGTCTTCGGCCATCTGCTGGCAGATGTTGCCGATAATCGCCTGTCCAACGGTTTTGCCCAGCGTTTCTTGCGTCGCGCGCGGCTGAATAAACGCATAGGAAGCGTAGGTTTTCTCCGGGCCCACCGGCGTCACGTTGGCGAGCAAGAGTGTGTCGTAAATTCCCGTGAAGCGAACCACCGATAAACCTGCGCCTTGGCTGCGGGTTTCAATCGCACCGTCAATCACACCGCGGGGCGTGGGTTGGCGCGTGATGAACTTACCTTCGCGGATATGGCCATCGAAGTTTTGGAAGGCAGCCTCAGGAACATCGTCGGTTCCGTGCACGTAGTGGAAGTGTGCTGCGTCCACTGCGTTCTCACCCATCTCCTGCATGTGCGTATTGATTTCCCAGGTGTGGATGATCATTTCGCCCCAGTCGGGATGGTCGGCTGCGGCTTCTGGAATCACTTCTGGCTCCCAGCTTGGTGCTTCCTTATTGGGGTGGTACCAAACGAGGATTTGCTGATTCACCTCGCGCACGTCCCAAGCGCCAAGAATCGATTCGCCTTTTGCGACGCGTGGCGGCATATTCTTCGCGTACGGGATGTGCGTGCACTGACCCTCGCCATTCCAACGCCATCCATGGAAGGGGCACTCGATGCTATCGCCAACGATTCGCGGCCCTTTGCCGGTCTGCTCGCGAATGCCGTAACCCAAGTGCGCGCCCATATGAGGGCAGAAGGCGTCGACTACTTTCGCCTCACCAGCTTCCGTTCGAAATACAACGAGTTCTTGACCAAAGTACTCCACGGGTATCGCATCGCCTACGGCTAGCTCATGGGAATACAGGACCTGAAACCAGCCCATGGGCATGGGAAGAGGGCATCGCGGAGTATCGGTTGCAATCATCATGACTGAATATCGCCTGAATGTTGAAAACGCCGAGTATACCCACTCGGCAACGCCTCCCCAAAAGCGGCAAAGATGCAAATGGATTAAGGGGCCCTCAAATGGATTACACGCGTTTAAATAAGCCGATCGATTTGTGGACGCTTCACTCAGTAAACTCAGGCGCATCGAATAACAAAAGCTACCGTGCTCAAGCAAAGCCAGAGACGACAAGCTAGAGAAGAAAGGACGAGACTGTGTCGATAAAAGCAACGATTAGCGAACTCACCAGTGAGGCTGCATTCTTCGAAGTAGAGCCTTTAACCACTGAGCGCGGTGAAATGCGGGGTTACAAGCATGCGCCAAAAACACTGACTGAGATTATTCAGAACGCGCGTGGGCATGGCGATCAAGGCTTCATCGTTGCGGGCGATACCCGACTGACGTTTGCGCAGTTCTTTGAACAGGCGGATACACTCCGTGCTTACCTCGAGCAAAGCGGCCTCTGTAAGGGCGACCGCTTTGCCATTGCGATGCGCAACAACGCTGAGTGGCTGATCGGGTTCACGGCAGCCTTCTTGGCCGGTGCCACAGTTGTCCCGATCAATAGCTGGGGTCAGGCTGGCGAGCTCGCCTTTGCGGTTCGCGACTGCGGTGCGTCCTGGCTACTCAGCGATGATCAGCGTGCGGCAATGCTTTCGGCTGAGCTCGAGACGGATAGACGGCTGGTCGTTTACGACCGTGCGTTGCCCGGGTCGCAGCGAGGTATCAATTTTGTTGATGCTGTCAGTAATCAAGCACCGCGTGATATTGCTATTCCCGCAGCCGACGACGTCTGCCTTATTTTGTATACCTCGGGCAGCACAGGAACGCCCAAGGGGGTGGTGCACTGTCAGCAAGCGCTCTCGCAGGCGGTGTTTAACATGATGTTTACCGGCATGCTGACGATGACCGTAGAAGGGGGCTTGCGTGAGTTGCGCGGTGGTGCCACGCAAGAAAAGGCGCTCCTCAACGTGCCACTTTTCCACGCCACTGGACTGTTAGGGTCGTTTGTCCTGCCGTTGGTGACCGCGCAAGGGATTGTCATGATTTCTAAGTGGGATGCCCAGGAAGCGCTACGATTGATCGAGGCTGAGCGTGTAACGCTGTTTAGTAGTGTGCCGGCTTTGGTCAAGGACTTACTGACACAACCCAATCTGGCAGATTTTGATATTTCGTCTCTGCACCGCGTTTCCTCGGGTGGCGCTGCAATGCCGTCGGATCTGCCGTCCATTATCGAGGCAAAAATTGATAAAGCCTATGCGTCAGGTGGTTATGGACTGACAGAAACCTTGGCCGTTGGAAGTCAGGCGGCTGGTGCGGTGTTCGATGCAAAGCCCGACGCCGCCGGTGTGCAGT
>JAYOAN010000188.1:0-2742 GCA_038104285.1 Halieaceae bacterium | reverse complement strand
CCGACAACGATGGCATCTTCGAGCCAGCGCAGCGACTCATCTCCCGTTTCAAGCCTTGCGACCACGCTTAGGTCATAGCTCTCTGGTGCGAGCTCTGCGCCTGTAGCTAATACCTTTAACGCCTCAGCCTCAGCAACGAACTGACCCTCGTAGCTCAGGTATATGTGTGCGCCGTGGTCTGTTTCGAGGCAAAGCCTGACGTCTATTTTCATGACGCCGTCGTTGCGGAAGATCACCCAATCAGCGCCACCGGGCAAAACCTTTCCGCTCAGTTTCGCTCCCTTGAAGTGGCCCCCTTTAATCGGTGCTATCGTTCGACGGCCTTTGGTTGTCATGCCGATGGGGAGCGAACTCGCTGAATCGACATCGAGTTGAAGCGTCATCAAGTGTTGGTAAGGAAGTTTTGAAGAGTTCATAGGGTTCAATCCGCGGCCACGTAGCTATCGAGTGTGTTGTGAAAGTGCCTGATGCGACTCTCTTGGTAAGAGGCGAGCGTCACACCCGGTTTTCGTGTTGTGAGTAGACCTCGTTGAATGCGTTTTAGATTGTCCGTGTCCTGATCAACCACCATTGCGGCGGATCCCATGGCCTCGACCGTTGACCAAGGTTCTTCTTCAGTAAGCCAGATAATCGGCGCAGGTTTTGGATGGCTGCCGTCCTCCGCTTTCGGAAATAGGAAGAATATTTCCATGATCGAGCGATGGGGATCGTCGCCGTAGGGTCTAAAACGATAACCAGCTGATAACCCAAGGCCGCCATAAGGCACAAAATTGGGGAATACGGTGTATTGGATGAGGTCAATCGCGACTGAGTCTGAAATTTGCGAAAAATCTCTGCCAGAGCTTGCTGAGATTTTCTTGCGCGCCACATCGGCGAAGTGAGCTCTTGGACTTTGACCTTCTGGGGTTTCTGCCTTTGACTTAAAGAAAGGTGTGTCACGTTCCATGTAAGCCCGGACAGTATCGTCGTCAATATGGGGCTTGGAGGGGCTCGGTACGCCTTGAGCGCTGATCATTCGATTGATATGCCTCACTCCAGGCCAGGTGTCGTACTGCGTATTGCTGTCGCCGTAGTAGGCAACAGTTTGGGGATGCGCGAAGGCAACGTGGTAAGCCTCGACGAAGGCTTCGGCACACAACTTCCAATTGCAGGGCATCACTTTGGCAACGTGAATGGCCTTGTAGCGCTCTTCGAGTGCGTAGGCTCTGAAGTGCTCGGGAAGAATCTCGAGGTAGTCCAGCAGAGGTTCACACTCGTGGTCGAAGTTGATGAATACGAAACCGCCCCAGATATCGACCTGCGCCTCGGGGAGACTGAATTCTTCAAAGTTCACGTGGGTGAAGTCCCACGCCTCGGGTACGTGCTTCAAGCAACCGTCTAAGCCCCAGGTGAATCCATGGAAAGGACAGCGGAATTGTTTTACGCATCCACCTTCGGTTCTGAGTTGCGTGCCTCGATGAAGGCAGGCGTTGATATAGGCACGGATATCTTGGGGGTTCGGTCCCGTTCTAACGACAATGAGAGAGTCGTTAACGATCTCGTATACGACATGGTCGCCAACATTGGGGATGTCTTCTAACCGACACGCCCACTGCCAGGTTTTTCGCCACACTTTCTCGACTTCCCTATCATGGTAAGCCTTGCTGATGTAGCGATCGATCGAGATGTCCTCGTTACCAAAGTCTACGTGCGATTCCTGCCTCATGTGTTCGGGAGGCGGGATCACGTCAGATGCCAAAATGTCTTGTAACGATGGTTGTGGCCGTTCGCTTGATGAATTTGATGACATGCTAGAGTCCTCTAAAACTAACAAACAGTCTGGTCTGTTTTTTTATTGAAGTCAAAGGTGATAAGATCGGCCGAATGACCAGCACGAAAAAAACGCGTAAAAGCCAGCAGGAGCGGAGTGCGTCGACGCGCCATAAATTGCTGAATGCAACACTTCAGATTATCGAGTCGGAGGGTTGGCACCGGGCGAGCATGCAGCGGATCTGCGAACACGCAGGTGTATCTCGAGGTGCTCAGACACATCACTTCCCCACGCGCGAGAGTTTACTCATTGCGAGTGTCCGGGAGATTGTAAAGCGCTATCAATCTGATCTGACGGAAGGCCCAAATCGTCTGCAGGGTTTGGAGGCCTTTTTCGACTTCCTATGGGATGCGACGTTCAATGACAACTTGCTCATCTGCTGGGTCGAAGCGATGGTTGCAGCGCGAACCGACAAGTCACTTAAGCGGGTAGTCGCCGATACAGATGCTTCCTCACTGACCGCCATGCGTGCCCTTGGTGCCGAATCGAGGAACATAAGTGGTACTACCAACGATAAAAACACCTCACAAGTCGAGGATATTGTCGAGCTAACTGTCTATCTGTTACGCGGACTTGTGCTGCAGGAAGGGGTTCACGAGAACCTTTCCGAGAAGCGGCGCCTCTTTGAAATTTGGAAGCAGCTGGTCATTGACGTTAGCTGATTAGCAACTGCTCCTGAGATATTCAGTTAATAGCTACTCAACCGTGATTGGCGAAGCGCTCACCAAACCATCCGTGGAAATGGGCGGTTGGAATATCCATTAGGGGTGAGAACACGCCCCCAGTGAATCCCGGTGAGGCCCGTCCACGTTGCATCCCTTCAACCACCGAGACGTCTTCCGAGAACACCAGATTCCACGCCTCATGGAGACTCTGGCGGCGCTCGGCGTAGGCATCTGTCAGTGCCTCCTCGCTCGAGTACAAAAATTGCA
>JAYOAN010000026.1:12541-14487 GCA_038104285.1 Halieaceae bacterium | reverse complement strand
GCGGCTTCTTCAAGCTGAATTTGAGACGAGGCCACCATGTCACGACTCTCGTCGATACCGCTTCCGAGACGATCGTCGCTAAGTGCCGAAACCGAGGAGCGCAATTGGTCACCGAACTGGGCACATTGCTCAGACACGTCGTGAACGGTATCCATAATCCAGTTGGCATTGCTCAGTAGCTTTTGCTCTGACTCCAGAGATTCGATTTCACCCTCGGTGAAGTTTAGCTCTAGTAATTCTTCGATCTGGTAGTTGAGAAGGTCTCTGCGCTCCGCCAGCTCTTTACTCGAGGAGGTCAGGGTCGCGAGTTCCTGCTTAAGTTCACGGATTGCCTCGGCTTTTGCGGCGACTTCGGAGGCTTCAATGGTAATTTCAGAGAATTCATCAAGAAGCTCGCGCTGGACCGCGCGACGAAGCAGGGACTGGTGCGCGTGCTGGCTGTGAATATCCACGAGCAGCTCACCCAGCTCGGTGCATTGAGCGAGCGTTGCTGGAGAGCCATTTATAAAGGCGCGCGAGCGACCGTCTGAGGTCACGGTTCGTCGAATAAGACACTCGTGACCTTCAAGAAGTGCTGAGCGTTCAAGCCACGCCTGTGCAAGTGGTAAATGTTCCACTGAAAATAGCGCGGAGATCTCCGCACGATCTGCGCCGGCTCTGACAGCGCGGGCGTCAGCGCGGTCGCCAATACACAAACCTAGTGCGTCGAGCATGATCGACTTTCCCGCGCCTGTCTCACCGGTCACGCAGGTCATGCCGTCATGCAGCTCGATATCGAGTCTTTGCACAATGGCGTAGTCGCGGATGGAGAGGTCTGTCAGCATAGGTCGTTCTTATTTTGTGCTCTTTCTCTAGGGCTATTTCCCTGGGTGTCTCTGCTCGGGCTGTGTGCATCACACGTTTATTGCCGTTTTCCTTCGCAAGTTCTCCCCAGTTAATAGGGTCTTGTCTATCGCAATTCCTGTTACCCATTCGCGCGCGTGCACAGTTGCTGGCGTCTGAATTTGTATATGGACGTTATAGCTCAGCCGCAGGAATTTCGGAACACCGGGATCGCTAATCGTGCAAATCCTTTTCGTTCTTTTCGAGTCAGGTTCGGTGTGCTACAACTCGACCTTGGGAGATCGATACATGGCACCTGAAGGTTTATCACCGAGGGCGGAGTCGCTGCTGAGAACACTTGTGGATATGCATATCCGCGAGGGCCAGCCTGTGGGCTCAAAAGCCCTGCACGTGGAAAGCGGTATGTCGGTGAGCCCAGCAACTATTCGCAATGTCATGTCAGATCTTGAAGACCGTGGTTTCTTGTCCTCGCCTCACACCTCGGCAGGAAGAATACCGACGGCGCAGGGCTACCGGCTCTTTGTCGACAGCTTGCTGCAAATGAGCCCCATCGATGAAAACGCGATTCAGGCGCTAAGAAGCGAATTAAATCCCTCACGTCCATCGTCTGAACTCATTGCCTCTGCATCCAATTTGCTGACACAAGTAACGTCTCAAGCTGGGATTGTGACCGTACCGAAGCAGAAGGCGTCGCAGCTTCGGCAAATTGAGTTCTTGCCGCTCTCTGACTCGCGCGTGCTGGTGATCTTGGTGGTGAATGAAAAAGAAGTTCAAAACCGTGTGATTGAGCTGTCTCAGCCGCTATCTGAGGAACAGCTTAGGTCGGCAGCGGATTGGATCAACCGACGATATGCGGGTAACGATCTTTCTCACGTTAAGCAACTTTTGGTTGCCGAGATGGCCGAGGCGCGAACGCGCATTGATGAGCATCTCGAGGCGGCTTTGCAACTGGCTAAGGACGCCATGGACGTTGAGGACGCCCAGGACGAATATGTCGTTGCGGGCGAGCGTCGACTTCTTCAACAGGCCTCAGCAGGGGACATGGATAAGCTCCGAGAGCTGTTTGATGCCTTTGAGCGCAAACGCGACTTGCTTGAACTGCT
>JAYOAN010000026.1:0-12441 GCA_038104285.1 Halieaceae bacterium | reverse complement strand
AGCTCCGAGAGCTGTTTGATGCCTTTGAGCGCAAACGCGACTTGCTTGAACTGCTAGACCGTTGCTCCCGCGCAGACGGTGTTCAGATCTTTATTGGCGAAGAGGCGGGATACGACGTGTTGGGTGACTACAGCGTTATTACCGCACCTTATGCACAAGGAACGCAGCCTGTTGGTGTTCTCGGTGTCATCGGTCCAACTCGTATGGCGTATGAGCGGGTCATCCCTCTGGTCGACATCACTGCAAGACTACTGACGGCAGCGCTTTCGCGCTGAGCCGGCGCTTTTTGAACTCATCTCTCAAAGGCTCTTATAAACGGTCCTGGGAAGAATTCCTGCTGTTTTGAAACGCGTTTTCCTTGGTGTTTTAGCTCGTATTCTCCTCTGTGGAAGTGCCAAATTTCATAGCGAGACAACTCAAAACGTAAATATCCCCAAAAGTTGAAGGTTTTTACCTTGAAAACCTAATTCAATGCCCCATCTACCCCGTATCGAAGAAAATCACTGGTGGGAGAACTTGCATGTCGAGCGACAACAACGACATTCAAAACGACGAAGAGATGAACGCAGAGGTTGAGTCTGCCGAGATGGAAACTGCCGATATCGAGGCCGATGAGCTGTCTGGAGTTGAAGCGCTTCAAGAGGAAGTGGCGATTGCGAAAGACGCGGCTTTGAGAGCGCAGGCTGATGCAATCAATGCTCAGCGTCGTGCAGAGATGGAAGTTGAGAAGGCACGTAAGTTCGCACTTGAGCGCTTCGCGCAAGATTTACTTCCTGTGGTCGATAACCTCGAGCGCGCACTAGAAGCTTCCTCGGGATCAGACGCCGAGGGTATGTCAGCCGTTGTTGAGGGTGTTGAGCTGACCTTAAAGAGCCTGGTCGATGTGCTCTCCAAGAATGGCATTACGCCTATAGATCCGCACGGTGAGCCTTTTGATCCTCAATTGGCTCAGGCTATGAGTATGATCGAAAACCCCGATGTTGAACCCAACACCGTGATCGCGGTGATGCAAAAAGGTTATTTGCTTAACGACCGGCTGTTGCGCCCCGCCATGGTCATGGTTTCGAAGGCTGCCTCGTAACTTAGGGATATAAATTTTTTCAACGCTTTTTGATGGGCGCGCTTGAAAAAAGAAGAGCAAGACCCATCTACAGAAACAAGACAAAGCGCCGGGCCCTCCCGGTTGTAGGAGAAAGAAATGGGAAAGATTATTGGAATTGACCTCGGGACCACTAACAGCTGTGTGTCGGTTCTTGAGAGTGGCAAGCCTCGCGTTATCGAAAACGCTGAAGGCGGCCGAACCACGCCTTCAATTGTGGCTTACGCAGATGACAGCGAAGTACTCGTTGGTCAGTCAGCGAAGCGTCAGGCGGTCACCAATCCAACGAACACACTGTTCGCGGTCAAGCGTTTGATCGGCCGAAGATTCGAAGACAACGTTGTTCAGAAAGACATCTCAATGGTGCCATACAACATCGTTAAAGCGGATAACGGCGACGCGTGGGTTGAGGCGAAGGGCGAAAAGATGGCGCCACCTCAGGTGTCTGCTGAAGTACTTCGCAAGATGAAGAAGACAGCCGAAGAGTACTTGGGTGAGTCGGTCACTGAAGCGGTTATCACCGTTCCTGCCTACTTCAATGATTCTCAGCGTCAAGCAACCAAGGACGCCGGTCGTATTGCGGGTCTTGAAGTGAAGCGGATCATCAACGAGCCAACGGCTGCGGCGCTTGCTTACGGTATGGACAAAGCGCAGGGCGATCGCACGGTTGCGGTCTATGACTTGGGCGGCGGTACCTTTGATATCTCGATTATTGAAATTGCAGAAGTCGATGGCGAGCACCAGTTCGAAGTATTGGCAACCAATGGTGACACCTTCTTGGGTGGTGAAGATTTCGACCTCCGGTTGATCGAGTTCTTGGCAGAGGAATTCAAGAACGAGAACGGTATCGATCTGCACAACGATCCACTTGCTTTGCAGCGCCTCAAAGAAGCGGCAGAGAAGGCGAAGATCGAGCTCTCAAGTTCGCAGCAGACTGAAGTCAACCTGCCTTACATCACGGCTGACGCAACAGGTCCTAAGCACTTGGTGGTTAAGTTGACGCGCGCCAAACTCGAGTCGCTTGTCGGTGAGTTGGTTACGCGCTCACTCGAGCCCCTTAAGGTTGCTCTTGGTGACTCAGGTCTATCTGCAAGCGAGATCGATGATGTAATTTTGGTGGGTGGTCAGACGCGTATGCCCCTTGTTCAGCAGACGGTTGCTGATTTCTTCGGCAAAGAGCCTCGCAAGGATGTAAACCCTGACGAAGCGGTTGCGATGGGTGCATCGATCCAAGGTGCGGTTCTTGCAGGTGATGTCAAAGACGTTTTGCTTCTCGATGTAACACCGCTGACACTGGGTATCGAAACGATGGGTGGCGTTGCGACACCGCTTATCGAGAAAAACACCACGATTCCAACCAAGAAGTCTCAGGTTTTCTCTACCGCAGAGGACAACCAGACAGCGGTAACCATTCACGTGGTGCAGGGTGAGCGTAAGCAGGCAGCGTCGAACAAGTCATTGGGTCGATTTGATCTTGCGGACATTCCGCCAGCACCTCGCGGTATGCCACAAATCGAGGTGACCTTTGACCTCGACGCAAACGGCATTCTGAATGTGTCTGCGAAGGATAAGGCGACCGGCAAAGAGCAGTCGATTCGCATCACCGCGTCGGGCGGCCTCTCCGAGGAAGACATCGAGCAAATGGTTGCGGATGCAGAAGCAAACGCAGAAGCCGATAAGAAGTTCGAAGAGCTGGTTACAGCCCGCAATGCGGCCGACGGCATGATCAACGCGGCTAAGAAGACGTTGGAAGAAGCGGGTGAGCACGCAAATGATGACGAGCGCTCGGCCATTGAAGCGGCGATCAGCGAAGCGGAAGAAGCGCTGAAGAGTGACGATAAGGACACGATTGAAGCTGCGACGACGAAGCTGACCGAAGCGACAAGTGGCGTTGCTCAGAAGATGTATGCAGCACAGGCTGAAGCCGGTGAGGCAGCAGGCGAGCAGGCGGCACCTGAAGAGGATGTGGTTGACGGTGACGTTGTTGACGCAGAGTTCGAAGAGGTTCGTGAAGACGATAAGCGTTAATCGGTGCGGTTTTGAACCGCTCAGGTTTGTGACACGTTAAACGTTGTACGGGTTCTGGCTACTGGTTGGAATCCGTTTTTTTTTAACTAGGCCACCGATGTTTGAGTGGCGGGAATGACTATGTCAAAGCGCGATTATTATGAGGTGTTGGGGGTCGATAAGTCGTCCTCAGCGCAAGACATCAAAAAGGCGTACCGTCGTGTTGCGATGAAGTACCATCCGGACCGTAATCCGGATGATGAGAATGCGGACGAGAAGTTCAAAGAAGCCTCTGAAGCCTACGAAATTCTGAGCGATGCTGAGAAGCGTCAGGCTTACGACCAGTATGGCCACGCAGGTGTTGACCCACAGATGGGTGGCGGTGGTTTTCAAGGTGGTAGCTTCAGCGACATCTTCGGAGACGTCTTTGGTGATATTTTCGGAGGCGGAGGCGGTCGGCGTCAGGGCCCGCAGCGCGGATCCGATCTGCGCTACACCCTTGAGGTCTCGCTAGAGGACGCGGTTCGCGGAAAAACTACGGAGATCAAAGTCCCATCGCTTCAGCACTGCGATACCTGCGACGGTAGCGGCGCAAAACCCGGGACCAGTGCGACAACATGCAGCGGCTGTGGCGGTAGTGGCCAAGTCCGGATGCAACAGGGCTTCTTCCAAGTTCAGCAAACCTGTCCTAAGTGTCGCGGTCGAGGTCAAAGCATCGATTCGCCGTGTGGCTCCTGCTATGGCGAAGGGTTGGTCGAGAAGACCAAGACGTTGTCGGTCAAGGTCCCACCCGGTGTTGATACGGGCGATCGCATTCGCTTGAGCGGTGAAGGTGAGGCGGGACCCTCAGGTGGCCCCAATGGCGATCTCTACGTTCAGATTTCCGTAAAGCAGCATCCTTTGTTCGAGCGTGATGGTCGAAATCTTTATTGTGAGTTCCCCATCAGCTTTGCCGACGCTGCGCTGGGTGGCGAGCACGAGATCCCTACCTTGGACGGTCGTGTGAAGCTGCGAATTCCGGCAGAGACGCAAACAGGCAAGTTATTCCGGTTGCGCGGTAAAGGCGTGAAACCCGTTCGAGGCGGCCCCGTTGGCGACTTACTCTGTCGCGCTGTCGTAGAGACTCCTGTTAATCTGAATGCTGAACAGACGGAGTTGCTTGAAAAATTCCGTAATAGCTTGGGTGAGGGCGGAGATCAGTCACCGAGGCAGTCGAGCTGGTTCGACGGTGTGAAGAATTTTTTCGAAGGACTTAATGGATGACATTAAGAGTTGCAGTGACAGGTGCGAGTGGGCGAATGGGCCAGGCAGTGGCGCGTGCCGTGATTGCTGACGACACTGCTGAGCTCGTGGCCTTTGTTGCTCGGCCCGGCAGTGGGCTCTCGGGTACAGATATCCAATCCCTTTTAGGGAGTGATTCACCGAGTTTGAAGATCGCTGAGACGCTTTCAGTTGAATCGGTCGACGTTGTGATTGATTTCACCTTGCCGGATTCAACGCTGGCGAACGCAACGCTATGCGCAGACGCGGGTGTTCCGATTGTCATAGGCACAACGGGATTTTCGGACGATCAGTTAGCCGAGCTGGATGCCAGTTTGGCTTCGGTTGCCAGCTGTCGTGCGGCTAATTTCAGCACCGGCGTTAACCTCGCGTATCGATTATTGGCGATTGCCGCTGACGTTATGGGAGCCGATGCTGACATCGAGATTCATGAAGCGCATCACAAACACAAGATCGACGCGCCTTCTGGAACTGCGCTAGCTATGGGGCAAGCAATCACCGACGCTATGGGTACTTCTCTAAATGACGTCGCTCAATACGATCGATCGGCGGTTCGAGAGGCGCGAAAGCCAGGGTCTATCGGTTTTTCGGTGACTCGATCTGGCGATATCGTTGGCGAGCATACCGTGACGTTCGGCACCGAGGGCGAGCGACTCGAAATCACGCACAAGGCAAGCAGCCGGAGCGCGTTTGCAGCGGGTGCGTTGCGTGCCGCGCACTTCCTGCGGGGCAAGCCTGCCGGTAGTTACAGCATGGCTGACGTACTTGGTCTGTCATAAACCAGATAACTGGGGGATTCATGAACGTTATTGAAGTCGATCAAAATAACGCACAACAGTATTTGATCGATGAGTCGTTCAACCGACCTGTGGTTGTCGACTTTTGGGCTGAGTGGTGTGCGCCCTGTAAGCAGCTTATGCCGCTTTTAGAGAGGTTGGCGGACGAGTACGCAGGTGCGTTTTTGCTCGCGAAGATTAATGCGGATGAGCAGCAGGGCATATCGCAGCAGCTGGGTGTGCGCAGTCTTCCCACCGTGATGGTGTTTAAGGACGGTCAGCCTGTGGACGGGTTTGCGGGTGCCCAGCCCGAAACCGCCGTTCGTGAAATGCTGCAAAAACACCTGCCGTCGCCGTGGGACGCAAAAATTGCAGAAGCAACGGAGTTGCTGGACCAGGGCAACACCGCGGAGGCCGTTGCGTTATTAAGAGCGGCGTGGGAAGAATCCAATAAACTCCTGGACATTACACTGGCGTATGCCGGCGCTCTGATTGAAGCCAATCGGCTGGATGACGCTGAAGAAGTGCTCAACGAAGTACGATTGGTCGACCGAGAAGCCGTCCATGAACAGCTGATGGCACAGATTGAGCTTAAGCGAGAGGCGGGCAAATCGCCGGAAATTGAAGCGCTGGAGCAAGAGCTCGCCACGGACGAGGAAAACCACGGTGTGCGCGTAAAGCTCGCTGTGCAGCTCTCCGCTGCGTCGCATTTTCGCGATGCGCTCGAGCACCTTCTCGTGGTTTTGCGGTCCGACAGGGATTGGAATAACGGCGAGGCCAAGCGCATGTATCTCGATACAATTGCCACAATTGGCAAGGGAGACCCCCTCGCGGCTGAGTATCAGCGCAAACTCTTCTCTATACTCTATTAGCTAGGCGAGCGAAGGTGTTTTCGGCGGTGGTTTTTCTTGCAAAAAATTACCAAAACGCTAACATTCGCCTCGTTGAAAAAACCTACTCAAGGTTCAAATTCGCCGGCATCCCTCGGCGATGACGCACTCACGGGAGCATGAACAATGGATATTGCATTAGCAGCAGAAGATCTCGCATTCCGCGACGAGGTCCGCAACTTCCTCGATACTGAATTCGACGCCGAAATGCAGGCGCACCTCAAGAGCCGTGGCTCTAAGGGCATGGTCGAGTGGCAGAAGAAGCTTTACGCCAAAGGTTGGGTTGCGCCCAACTGGCCTGTGGAGCACGGCGGTACTGGCTGGACTGCAACACAGAAATACATTTGGGAGTCTGAGCGTTCACTGCGCGGCATTCCGGACGTCGTACCTTTTGGCCTGGTTATGGTGGCTAATGTCATCATGGCGTTCGGCACGGATGAGCAGAAAGCGTACTTCCTGCCCCGTATCCTCCAGAGTGAGGACTGGTGGTGTCAGGGTTACTCAGAGCCCGGTTCAGGTTCTGACCTTGCGAGCCTCAAGACAAAAGCAGAGCGTGATGGTGATGACTACATCATCAACGGTGCGAAGATCTGGACGACCTATGCGCAGCACGCAGACTGGATCTTCTGCCTTGTTAGAACTGACAACAGCGGCAAGAAGCAGGAAGGTATTACTTTTATTCTGGTCGACATGAAGTCAGAAGGCATCAAGGTCAACCCAATCATCGGTATCGATAACGAGCACAACTTGAACGAGGTCGAGTTCAACAACGTTCGCGTTCCTGCAAAGAACGTTGTCGGTGAAGTCGGTAAAGGCTGGACGGTCGCAAAAGCGTTGTTGGCGCACGAGCGAACAGGCATTGCAGGTGTTGCTGACATCAAGCGCAACATGCGTTTGATCAAAGAAGCGGCTGCTGCCGAGATGAACGGCGGTCAGCGTCTTATCGACGATGCAGGCTTCCAGCAGCGCATGGCGGACATCGAAGTCGAGCTCATGGCGCTCGAGTTCACCGAACTCCGCACATTGGCAACCATGGCCGCGGGCGGTTTCCCAGGCCCTGAGTCTTCACTGTTGAAGATCAAAGGCACCGAGCTTCAGCAGGCGACCCAAGAACTTCGCATGGAGTTGGCCGCTTACTATCAAGGTGTGTTGCCGACTGACATGGATCCAGAGGTTCTGGGTCACGAGTTCGGCTCAGATGCACGTCGTTCATTTATGTACGGCCGTGCAGCAACAATTTATGGTGGTTCTAACGAGGTTCAAAAGAACATCATTTCCAAGTACGTACTTGGTCTCGAGTAAGGACGCATTTCCCGAAGGAGCAATGAAACAATGAACTTCGATTACACAGAAGAGCAGCAAATGGTTCGCGATTCGATCGCGCGCTTTGTACAAGACGACTACGACTGGGACACGCGACGTGCGATTGTCTCAAGCGACGAGGGCATGAGCCGCGATAACTGGCAGACCATGGCTGAGTTGGGTTGGTTGTCTATTCCATTCTCTGAAGCCGATGGCGGCTTCGGCGGCAACATCGTTGACTTGTCCGTTGTTATGGAAGAGATGGGTAAAGGCCTCGTGGTCGAGCCTTTTTTCCCTACAGTGGTCTTATTTGGTGGCGTGGTAGCCCGCGCAGGGGACGAGGCGCAACGTACTTCGATCCTTGAGAGCGTGATCGGCGGTGAAACCCTTGGTGCGTTTGCCTACGTTGAGCGGCAGAGTCGTTACGCTATCGCCGACTGCAAAACGTCTGCGGCTAAGAGCGGCGACGGCTACACGTTGAACGGCGAGAAGGTTGTCGTTTTCAACGGTGAGAACGCCGACAAGCTCGTTGTGCTTGCGCGCACATCAGGCGGTCAGTTCGACGAAGACGGCTTGTCACTGTTCTTGGTTGATGCAAACGCTGAGGGTGTATCAAAAGTTTGCTACCCCATGATGGATGCGCAACGTGTTGCCAATATCACGTTCGACAACGTCCAGTTAGGTGCTGATGCACTGTTGGGTGACGAAGGCGCTGCAGCAGGTGTGGTTCACGACGTCGTTCGCGAAGCACTCGTTGCGTTGGCTTCAGAAGCGGTGGGCATCATGGGTACGCTCAATGCCAAGACACTCGAGTACACCAAAACGCGTGAGCAGTTCGGTGTGGCGATCGGTTCGTTCCAAGCACTCCAGCACCGTATGGTTGATGCAATGATGGCTTACGAGCAGGCGAAGTCACTGCTGTTCAAAGCGCTCTGTGAGTACAAGATCGATCCTGCGTCAGCAGAAACCACGATCCACGCGCTCAAAGTACTGATTGATCGCAACAGCAAGCTTGTCTACGGCGAGGCGATTCAGATGCACGGTGGTATGGGTATTACCGACGAGTTGGATATCGGCCACTACGCCAAGCGCTTGATGATGATCAACGCAACACTCGGTGACGGTACTTTCCACCGCACCAAGTTCATCGAAAGCACGTACGCGGCGGCATAAGTATGAAGATCGCTGGCAAAGTCTGTGTTGTAACGGGTGGCGCCAGCGGTATCGGCAAAGCTCTCGCAAGTCGCTTCGTTGCTGAAGGCGCGAAAGCGGTTGTTATTGCTGATCTCAATGGGGATGCCGTTTCGGCAGTTGCCTCAGACATCGGTGCTCAATCATTTTCCGTTGATGTGCGCGACGAATCCGCAATTGCTTCGATGGTATCAGCGGTAGAGTCGGAGCATGGGCAGATCGATCTCTTTTGCTCAAACGCTGGCATTATTGGCGTGGACGGTGACCCCTGGTGGGCCACCGGTGCCGACAACGCATTGTGGCAGCGCATGTGGGAAATCCACGTGATGTCGCATGTCTACGCGGCTCGCGCCTGTCTCCCGGCCATGATCGCTCGAGGTGAGGGATATTTCCTCAACACAGCGTCTGCGGCTGGCCTATTAGCTCAAATTGGATCCGCACCTTATTCGGTAACAAAGCACGCGGCAGTCTCCTTTGCTGAAAGCTTATCGATCACCCACGGTGACGACGGCATCAAAGTGAGCTGTCTTTGCCCACAGGCCGTTGATACAGCAATGACCGCGGGAACCGAAGGCGGCGGTGTTGCTGGCGTTGACGGCATGCTGTCGGCAGAAGCCGTTGCTGAAGTCGTGGTTCAAGGGCTCGATGCTGAGTCTTTCTTGATTCTGCCTCACCCAGAGGTAGAAGAGTACCGCCAAAACAAGGCACGCAGTTACGACCGCTGGCTAGGTGGTATGCGCAAATTGAGACGCCTATTCACGGACCCCGTCGGCAAGTAAACTTTCCGGCATGGACAAGCAGTCCCGGCTAGCCCGCACCATTCTCAATGGCTTTACGGCCTATTTTGCTGAGTTTGAGAACATCACACTCTCGGCTCGCACGCGCTTTGAAAATGCCGAGTGGCGAGCAGCCCAGGAAGCGTCGATGCGTCGCATCGACATCTACAAAATCAAAGCGCTCGAGACCATCGATGTTGTCGAATACATCGCCGCAGAGCGTCTGCATGACCTAACCTTTTGGGCTGAGACGCGCGATATTTATGCACAACTCGTGCGCGGCATGACAAATTTCGAGATTGCTGAGACCTATTACAACTCGATCTTTAATGCGGTCTTCAAGCACCGATGGATCCGAGACGACTATGCCTTTGTGTTCTCGCCTCAAGGTGATATGCCGCCTGTTGATGTTCGTCGGGTTCTAAACACCTATCGAACCAGAGGCGATATCCAGCAAGCGGTAGAGGCGATGTTGCGCGAGTATGCGATGTCGCGCCCGTACGAGGATTTTGAGCGCGAGTGCGCGCGCGTGACGGAGGTTATGACTGCAGCAGTTATTGATGCGGGCATAGACAAGCGGGCGGACATTGAGCTTCACGCATTAGAGCACCACTTCTTCCGCAACAAAGCGGCGTATATCGTGGGTCGTATCTCAGGGAAAGGGCTGCAGATTCCGTTTGTCATACCGATGCTTCACACAGAGAGCGAAGCGTCTCCAGCAGTGTATTTGGATGCCTGTTTGTTGGGCTCAGACATTATTTCCAAGCTGTTCTCATTCACCCGAACCTACTTCATGGTGGATGCGTCGATACCGTCTCAGTATGTCCTCTTCTTACAGCAGCTCATGCCTCGCAAAGCGGTGTCAGAGATTTACAGCTGCATTGGTCATCACCGTCATGGCAAAACCTATTATTACCGAACGGCGACCCGTCATATGCGCTCCACAGAGGACGCGTTTGTCCCTGCTCCGGGTATTAAAGGCATGGTCATGGCGGTGTTTACGCTGCCGTCATACGAGTATGTGTTCAAGATCATCAAGGACCGATTTACACCACCCAAGGAAGTCACGCACCAAGAAGTTCGAGACAAATACCAGTTGGTAAAGCGCTGGGATAGAGCAGGGCGTATGGCGGATACACAAGAGTTCGCGAACTTAGTTTTCGACGCCTCACGCTTCTCCGAGGAGCTTTTGGAAGAGCTCGAGGCTACCTGTCCATCGCAATACGAGATCAGTGGTCGGGCCCTCATCATCAAGCACTGTTACGTCGAACGCCGCATGCAGCCTCTGAACCTTTATTTGAAGGACGCAACGGATGAAGAGGTCGATGCAGTGATGTTTGACTACGGGAATGCGATCAAGGAATTGGCCGCCGCAAATATTTTTCCCGGCGACATGTTGCTCAAAAACTTTGGTGTGACGCGTCACGGTCGTGTGGTTTTCTACGACTACGATGAGATTCAGCCACTTCTCGAAGTGAACTTCCGCAAGATTCCTCCTCCTCGGGATGAGTACGAGGAGATGTCAGGGACGCCTTGGTACACCGTCGGGCCGAATGACGTTTTCCCTGAAGAGTTTAGACTCTTCTTCTCCGGTAACGCTCGGGCCCGCAAGGCCTTCGATCAGCTCCACAGCGATCTTTACGACGCGTCGTTTTGGACGAACCTGCAGGACAAGTTACGGGACGGTTTCGTGGAGGACTTTTTCCCGTACTCTAGCAAGCTTCGCTTTCAGCGATAGACGGTTTTTATATGGCTAATCTTCTTGTTGTCAGACACGGTCAAGCGTCCTTCGGGGCAGATAACTACGACCAGTTATCCCCTCTCGGGCAGCGCCAGGCTGACCTAACCGGTGAGTTTCTGCGCCAAATGGGTACGCGATTCAGCGCGGCTTACAGCGGAGATTTATCGCGTCAACGTGAAACGGGGCAGCGAGTTCTTGATCAGTTAGAGCAGCCGCAAGAGTTAATCATTGACCCGCGGTTTAATGAGGTTCAGACCGACGAGCAGATTGAGGTGATGATGCCGCTGCTGTTAGAGCGTGATGCACGCTTTGCCGATTTGGTCGCGGCGATGGATACCGACACAAAATCCTTCCAGAAGATTATAGAAACGGTTTTCAATTATTGGGTCAGTCCAGAGTGCGATGTCTCGGGCATCCAAAGTTGGAAGGATTACCACGGCGGGGTGGTGAGCGCATTTGAAGACGCCATGGCATCAGCGGCCTCAGGCACTGACACCGTTATCTTTACGTCGGGTGGCACAATCGCAACCATTGTCGGGCATGTACTCAAGCTAACCTCCGATCGCGTTTACGAGTTTTACGAGCCGGTGTTCAATTGCTCGATCACGCGGATTATTTTTAATTCACGTAAGTGTTCCCTGTCTACGTTTAACGACGTTGGACATTTGCACCTGATGAGCGCTCAGCTAAATGAGCGATTGGTGACTTACCGATGACCCAAATCTGGATTGTGAGACACGGCGAGGCAGCGGCGAGCTGGGAGAAGGATCCTGATCCCGGACTCTCAGCGCTGGGCCAAGAGCAGGCCGAGCGAACAGCGCAAGCGCTGCTCGAGATCGTGCCAGAGGGAGCGACGCTTCTCTCCAGTCCGCTAAGACGCGCTCAAGAGACAGCGGCGGCGTTTGCCGGTAAGCGGGGTGCTGCTGTAACTGTCGACCCGCGCTTTTCGGAGGTTCGTTCCCCGGTACCACTGAGCGGCCGAAAAGCTTGGCTTCAAGCGTTTATGCAGCAGGATTGGTCAGAGCAGTCTGGTGACTTGTGGGAGTGGCGCAATGACATCATTGCCGGGCTGAAAGCCTGCGAGGGTCCTACTGTTATCTTCTGCCACTTCTTGGTGATCAATGCCGTTGTCGCTGAGATCGAGAGGCAGTCGGCCGTGCTTCAGGTTTACCCTGCGAACGCTTCATACCACGAACTTTCACTCAGCGACGGTAAACTTTCGCTCGTTCAATTAGGCGCGCAAATGGAAACCCGCGTTAACTAAGGGCTTGTGCATTTCCGGCTTACTTTCGGTCCCGGCGAATCCGCATTAGTCCTTCCTGGGCGGTCGATGCGATTAGCTTCCCATCCCGACTCCATAGCGAGCCGCGGTTGTATC
>JAYOAN010000025.1:0-14550 GCA_038104285.1 Halieaceae bacterium | reverse complement strand
CTCAGTGCGTCATCACAAAAGATGATAGGTGCTCGAAAGGCGGTTCCCACCGAGGCTTTGATCACAAGTGGACCCAGGGCCGCGACGGATTTTTTAGGGTAAAAAATGGCATCGATGCCAGCGGCGCATCCTGAGCGAATAATCATGCCGACGTTTTGCGGATTGGTGATGCCGTCGAGCAGTAGTCCTCTGAAAGGCTTGCTCACGTTTTGAGCGCGATTCGAGAGTAATTCCTCGAGGGTGCTGTAATTAGGACAGAAAAGGTCCAACGCAACGCCTTGATCCTGCTTGCCGTTTTTTGAGATGCGAGAAAGCGCTAGTCTGTCGTGATGTTCGATTGAGATGCCGCGTTTTTTGGCGGCTGCTTCGATCTGACTTACAATACCCCCCAGTTTGTTACTGTCCGCAAGGTGCAAGCGTTGGGGCGACAAGGAGCTGTCGTTTAGCGCTTCAAGTACAGGTTTCCTCCCGTAAATAGTCAGCGTTTTAGATAAATCCATGCGTGGCTCGATTTTATAGATTGCGGGGTAATAACGTTGGGAGAAGGAATCATCGTTGATATGAGCCTTACACTATATACGAGTCCTGGTTGTCATTTATGTGAACAGGCAGAGGAGATACTCGATTACTTGGGTGTCGCCTTTACTACCGCAGATATCAGTAATGATGTTGATCTTGTCCGTCAGTACGGCGTTCGTATCCCCGTCCTACAGCGTTCCGACAAGGCAGAGCTCGGTTGGCCCTTTGATTCCCTCGACGTAGAGCGGTTCTCTTCTTAGCGCTATTTTTCTCTGTCGATTCTAACGGCTAAAACGTCGCAGTCTGCCGCGCCCAGCACACTGTCGGTAGTGGTTCCCAATAACAGCTCCAGCCCCCATCTTCCGTGACTGCCCAGTACAATAAGGTCAGCGCCAATCTGCTTCGCTAGTGTCGGTATTTCGTGTTCAGGGCGGCCGCTTCTGAGATGGCAATGCTGCTCGGGAATGTTGAGATGCGCCGCGAGCCTTGCCAGGTGGCTATCCGCTTGCTCGTTTATCTCTTCTTGTAGCTCTGAGGTGTCAAGGTGAAGGTCCGCACCATAGGTAAGCGACAGCGGCTCTATAATGTGCAGAACATGAATTTCTGCTTGCTGGTTCCGAGCCATGGTTGCCGCTTTGGTCGCTATTTGATCCGAGGTTGCGCCTAAGTCGATCGCAACGAGTAATCGTTTGTAAGCCATAAGACGAACTCACTTAACTGACTAATGCTCGCAGAATACCGTGCTATCCGCTTTAGAACTACTGACGCCGGGCCAGCTACATAATCCAACTATTATACTTGGTGGAAAAGAAAGACGTCGGCTGCGAGCGCCATCAGGGGATTTTCTCAGCAGGCCGCTGACATCGAGAGCTTTGGTAGCTGAGTCTGCTTTGCTCAAATTGCGCTTTGCTCAAATAAGGTTGCCGGCTTGCTAAGGTTCGGAATAGAAAAAAGCTATTGGGATCGCAGGGGCTGTGGTTGTATTGCGGCTTTGGAGCTTGTTCAGCTAAGTCGTTCACGGGGGTATTTGTGTCGATCATTTGGATTTTGTTAATCATTGCTGTCGCAGTGGCGCCGCTCATGTCAGCGCTTCCCTCAGAGGCCCAGCGGTATGAGGCCAAGATTAGGGCGCATGCGATGGAGCAGGGTATCACCATCAAGTTGGGACAAACTCCTGAGATTCCCGCAAGATTTAGACTACCCCCAGATTTATCCCTAGTGGCCTACAGGCGTAGGCGCCCAGAGCGCGATCAGCGATTTGATGAGCCTCAACTGGCCGTTAAATCATTGGGGACCTGGGTTAGCGTGCCCATGGAGAAGCCGGTTAGTGAGGTTCTGCTGTCACTGCCTGACGGGTCTTGTATAGCGGAGTTGGGTGTTGATTACGTGTCAATTTTCTGGGACGAAAAAGGCGATATTGATGCCGTCGACGCGGTTATGTCCGTGCTTGAAAATTTGCTGGATGTCCCCGGTTTTGAATAGCTTCCCAATTAGCAATTTCATATTAAGTGCTTGACCTCAGCCCATCGTTGTCCCGTACACTCCGCCGAGCGCGGCTGCTGAGTCGTCATTCAAAACCACTTCAGAGATGTTAGTTAGTACATGGGTAAATCACTCGTCATTGTAGAATCGCCGGCAAAAGCGAAAACCATCAACAAGTATCTCGGCTCAGACTTTATCGTTAAATCGAGCGTCGGGCATGTTCGTGATTTACCGACGGCGGGCAGTGCGCCCGCGTCAGATCCAAAGGAGCGCGCAGCGCAAGCCGCTATTACCCGCAAGATGGCGCCTGACGAGAAGGTTCGATACCAAGCGAAGAAAAAGCGTGAACAACTTGTGCGACGGATGGGGGTAGACCCCAAAAATGGTTGGGCCGCCCGCTACGAGGTTTTGCCGGGAAAAGAGAAGGTTGTCGATGAGCTTAAAAAGCTCGCGAAGTCCGCTGATGCCATATATCTCGCTACCGATTTGGATCGGGAGGGAGAGGCGATCGCATGGCACCTTAAGGAGATCATTGGTGGTGATGACTCTCGCTATCAGCGCGTTGTGTTCAATGAAATTACAAAGCGGGCAATTCAGGAGTCGTTTGCTAAGCCTACACAGCTGGACACTAATCGAGTTAACGCACAACAAGCGCGACGTTTTCTGGATCGGGTTGTAGGGTTTGAGGTTTCGCCCCTACTCTGGGCAAAGATCGCCCGTGGTTTGTCCGCCGGGCGTGTGCAATCGGTGGCTGTCCGTCTGATTGTTGAGCGCGAGCGAGAGATTAGAGCATTTGTTCCTGAAGAGTATTGGCAGCTGCATGCTGACTTGCAGAGAGGCGACGAAGCGCCGGTTCGTTTCGAGGTGGTGCGAGCCCTGGGTAAGGCGTTCGAGCCAAAGTCGCAGTCTGATGCTGCAGTAGCTGTCTCTGCGCTTAGCGGTTCGTCATTTGCAGTCTCTGATTTAGAGGCCCGCAAGACCAGTTCACGTCCACCGGCGCCTTTTATCACGTCGACCCTTCAGCAGGCGGCGAGTACACGTCTTGGTTTTAGCGTGAAAAAGACGATGACGCTGGCGCAGCGCCTCTACGAGGCTGGCCACATAACGTATATGCGGACCGACTCTACTAATTTGAGTGGCGAGTCTGTTGCTTCCTGCCGCGAATACATCAGCGAGCATTTTTCTGCCGCGTATTTGCCCGAATCTCCCATTCGGTATGGTGCGCGAGAGGGCGCTCAGGAGGCGCACGAGGCGATTAGGCCGTCCAATGTCACACTGCGCTCCGAAGCACTGAAAGACGCTGAGAGAGACGCACAGCGCCTTTACGAGCTGATATGGCGTCAGTTTGTTTCGTGTCAAATGACCCCCGCACGCTATCTCAGCACCACGGTCACGGTTGGTGCAGCAGGTTATGAGATGACCGCGAAGGGTCGAGTGGTAGAGTTTGATGGCTACACCCGCGTTCAGAGCCCGATGGCTCGAAAGGGCGACGACGCGATCCTGCCTGATTACAACGTGGGTGACGTACTCTCCTTGAGTGAGTTACTGCCAACTCAGCACTTTACTAAGCCACCCGCGCGTTACGGTGAAGCCAGCTTGGTGAGAGAGCTAGAAAAGCGAGGCATAGGTCGCCCATCAACCTACGCCGCCATTATTTCTACGATTCAAGATCGCGGTTATGTGAAGCTCGAGAATCGCCGGTTTTATGCTGAAAAAATGGGCGACATCGTTACCCAGCGGCTCCAAGAAAGCTTTGAGGATCTGCTCGATTACGGATTTACGGCCTCAATGGAGGAGAACCTCGACGAGGTTGCCGAGGGACGTAAAGACTGGCGTGATGTCCTCGATATGTTCTATGACGATTTTCGTGCCAAGCTGGAGCTCGCTGAGAGTCCGGGCGAGGGCAGCATGCAGGCCAATGAGCCAACGGCTACCGGCATTGCCTGCAATCAGTGTGATCGTCCCATGCAGATTAGAACGGCTAGTACCGGGGTGTTCCTGGGGTGCTCTGGCTATAACCTGCCTCCGAAGGAGCGGTGCAAAAGTACCGTTAATCTAATTCCCGGTGATGAGGTGGTTTCTGCGGACGCGGATGATGAAGCCGAATCAAGGCTGCTACTGACCAAAGAGCGTTGTCCGAAGTGCAATACCGCTATGGACAGTTATCTGATCGATGAGACGCAAAAGCTCCACGTTTGCGGCAACAACCCCGACTGCGATGGTTATTTGGTGGAGCAGGGTAGTTTCAAGATCAAGGGTTATGACGGTCCGACGCTCGAGTGCGATAAATGCACGGCTGAGATGCAGCTGAAAACAGGGCGGTTCGGAAAGTATTTCGGTTGTACGAACTCTGAATGTTCGAATACACGGAAGCTGTTGCGCAACGGCGAGGCTGCACCACCCAAAATGGATCCGATCCCAATGCCTGAGCTTCGGTGTGCGAAAGTTGAAGATCATTACATTTTACGCGATGGTGCAGCCGGATTATTCCTTGCCGCCAGTCAGTTTCCGAAACATCGCGAAACACGGGCTCCTTTCGTTGATGAGTTGTTACCCCATCAGGCTGCATTGGATCCCAAGTATCACTTCTTGCTCGACGCGCCGACAACAGACGATGCTTCGAATCGCACTCAGATTCGCTTCAGCCGCAAGACAAAAGAGCAGTATGTGATGAGCGAGGTCGACGGAAAGGCGACGGGTTGGAAAGCCTTTTTCAATGCCGGTGGCTGGGTTTCTGAGGGCTCGGGTAAGCCCGCTCCGAAGAAGAAGGCTAAACCCAAGGCTAAAGCAAAGTCGCGGGCATCGGCGACGTCAAAAAAATAACGCTGAGATTCTAGGTTGAGCCAAGCCCAATCCTATGCAAATCACTCGCTGTACATGGCATCGATAATGATTGGTGCCTGGCGATCGGCACTGTCGGAGAAGGTCCATTCAAGTTCAGCGATTGATGCGGCATATGGCCCCGCTAGTCGACTGCATCTCTTAGACGCCTACGGCTGGCAGTTGCTAGCCTGTCAGCGTGTCGCGCAGATCCCGTCTTCGCCACCACACTCGGCGAGCGAGCTTCCCAATCTAGCGCCCGGTATTGCGCTGTCTCCAGAGGTTAGGGAAATGGCCCTGTTGGAGGAGAGCGGTTGGCTCTTAGAACTAACGACACCTATTGCGCCAGGATTAAATGTTCGTCGACCAAAAAATCTCCTGGCTGTCGCGAGTAATGAGTTCGACTGCGCGAAGGCTGGCGACATTCTTGGCAAGCTTGAAGCATTAATAGATCGCGTTGCTGACGCGATTGATGAGTCATGAAACTGGCTCTGGTTTGTAGCAATACCCGATCTATAGTGTTACTGTCTTTAAAACAACACGACATATTGTGAGGTTGTCAGATGTCTACGTCGCTTTTAGAAATTGTTGATTTGGGTGATGGGGAAGTCGTACTGCAGCGAGCGGACGACGATTCAGAGCCGTTAGTGAGTATTCAATTTTCGGAAGAGGCGAGCGCATACCTCATGGACAATAACCTCGAAGTAGCAAAGGTCATGATTCAGGCCGGTATCCAAGCTGCAGCAAAAATTGCTGAGATGACGGGTGTTGAGATGGAGTCTTCTGAGTCGGCAGACACCGCGGAGTCGCGCACCCTGCATTAATGCAGCTCTGATTCATCGACGAATCACCCCAACGCTGATCCCTTCAATAGCGACTGAGTCTTGACTTAGATCGATTTCGATAGGTGGGTAAGCGTCGTTTTCTGCCACCAAGTGTACCCGCGTATTACTGATCCGGTTCCAACGTTTAACGGTGACCTCTTCATCGATACGCACGACGGCGATTTGGCCCTGTCGAACCTCGGTTGTACTGTGAACGGCGAGAAGGTCGCCGTCAAAGATCCCTGCATTTATCATGCTGTCACCGCATACCTGCAAGAAATAGTGTGCAGGCGGCGAGAAGAAGCTTGAGTTCAGGTCGCAATAGTCTTCAATATGTTCTTGCGCTAATAAGGGTGAGCCAGCAGCGACCCGGCCTACTATAGGAATCCCGTTCTGTTCGGTCAGCCTAATGCCTCGTGAGGCGCCTGCCACCAACTCGATAGCACCTTTTTTTGCGAGTGCTTTGAGGTGCTCTTCCGCTGCATTGGCTGATTTAAACCCCAGGGTTCGTGCAATATCAGCTCGGGTGGGCGGCATGCCTGTCGCATCGATACTGCCTTTGATTACATCCATTACTTGCTGTTGTCGGGCTGTCAGCTTTGCCATAGCAGTGCTCCTTGTCGTTGCCTGATCATAAACTCAGCATGTATAAATGTACAGTATTGGCCGATTGCCCATCCATCGGTAGGTTATGCCTCATTGCTGATAGGGAAATCACATGGATTCGATTCTTAGTTTGGTCTTACCGTTAAGCGATGTATTAGGTACGCCAGCGGTCCCCACGGCGCTAGTCTCGCTTTTAATACTCGGCGCAGTAGCCCACCTCCTGATCCGTAAGCTTGTCCAAAAGCTAGGTTCGTTTGCCGATACCACCGCCGCGCGTTGGGATGATGTTGTTTATTACGCCATATCCCCCCCGGCAGAGTGGGCAATGTGGATCTGTGTCGCCTACATATCATTAGGTCTATTTGAGCAGGCAACGAGCTTGCGCATGACGCTTTTGCAGCTTGCTGATACAGGTGCCATTTTGCTCATCGGTTGGCTATTACACCGTGTATCTGCGGGCATTGAGATGGAACTTCTCGCTGAGCACCGCGGTCTCAAAGGTTCTGATGACCGTGCGTCTATAAACGCAGTTGCTCGCCTTGCACGCATAACCATCTGGGTTTTGGTCGTGCTCATGGTGATGCAGTCGCTAGGCGTCTCTGTCTCGGGTTTATTGGCGTTCGGCGGTATAGGTGGTATTGCGGTTGGTTTTGCCGCGAAAGATCTTCTGGCCAATTTTTTGGGTGGCGTGAGTATTTACCTCGACAGACCATTTGCCGTTGGTGACTGGATAAGATCTCCCGACAGAAATATTGAGGGGACCGTCGAAGACATCGGGCTTCGCATGACTCGGATTCGGACGTTCGACCAGCGACCGCTCTACGTGCCTAACTCAACGTTTTCTAGTGTCTCGCTGGAAAACCCCTCGCGCATGACAAACCGTCGAATTTACGAAACGGTAGGGGTGCGATACGAGGATGCATCCAAAGTGGCCGATATCGTGAAGTCAGTTCACGCCATGCTGCTCGAGCACCCAGACATTGCTCAGGACCGTACATTGATCGTGAATTTCAACCACATGGGACCGTCGTCGCTCGATTTCTTCCTCTACACATTTACGAAGACTACAAACTGGGTTGAGTATCACGCTATTAAGGAAGATGTTCTCTTGAGAGTACTGGAGATTGTGGCGGAGCATGGGGCTGAAATTGCATTCCCCACACAAACCATACACCACGCACCCATCGAGCCTACTGACTAGGTGAGGGCGCTTGTTGCCCCGCATTAAGCGTCTTTTTGGACTGCCGGGTCACAAGAACTCGAGTTAGGCTATCGATGTCTTTTCTGACGCGCTGAGCTTCGCCCATTTCATAGAGCTCGGCGTAGGTCAGTTCTCTCCAGACAGCGGCTACTTGGATAACCGGGTGGTCGATGTATCTGACATATCCCTCTCGCAGGTCTCTAGTTTCACTTAATCTGATGGCATGTTTTAACGGAGGGGTTGAGACTTCTAAAGAATCTGAGATGCCTTGCAGATCCGAATGCCGGGGGGGTGGGCTTACCGTGCTTAAGCCCGTTGCAATATCGACAAACTCCACGCGTGTTTCGTTTATCTCAGCGTTGGCAGCTTCGTCGGGTTCGATGAGCAGAACGCGAGTAGGAGCGAAGGGTATCTCGATGGCAGGTAACCTCTCGGGAAGGTATTGTGCGGTCGTGTTTGCCCACAAATCGGTGGTTATTCGGTAGACACCCGTTTCGTCCGGTGCTTGCGAGACCCTCACCGTGCCTTGCAAATTGGGCGTCGGCCCCTCATCGGTCCAACTATCCACGATGACTGCATTGCTGGCCTCGTCGTTAGGCTGCAACCAGGACAGCAGGGCTACGGGACGTCTCCCAGTTTCTTTCTCAAGTTTTTTGAGGCCGGTTGGAAGCATTTCAAGCGGCATTGCTTGGTAGCTTGCAGGTAGAGGCGGCGGCGTTGGCTCAGCGTCGAGCTGGGCGCCCGCGGTGGGCTCTTCGGTCGCAAAATCTGACAGCCAGTCGATAGTTTCGGAATCTAGGCTACCGTCGGCGAGCCCGGTAGAGTTCTCAGCACCACTTATCAATCCATTGAAGTCCTCCCCAAGCCCTTCAATAGCGAAGAAGTCGCCAGTGTCGTCTTTAGTCTCAGCGGGGCCTTGAGTGCCTATGCCACCGTCAGTGCCAGATGATTCTGAGTTTTCAGAGGGCTCGAGCGATTGCTCTGAGGCCGTATTTTCTGCAACGCTTTGTTCGTTCGACCACTCGTCTACCGACGCCACATTGACAGATACTTGCAATCCAACGGCATTGCTTTTCAATGTATCGATCGTGATTGCGTCCAATTTCGCCTCAGAGTCGGTGTTAGTCTCTTCAGAATTTCCTGCTGTTAGGCTTTCTAGAGGTATTTTTCCAGGGTCCTGAGATTGTGGCTGAGCCACCTGAGAGGTTTTACCCGAATTCTCGATTGCAACTACATCATTGTCGACCGATTGGTTTGGTGCACTTGGCTGCGAAAGTTGATCTGGTGACTTAAGAAAGCCGTTGTCTATGGAAGACCCAGCGTCTATTTCCTGATCTTCGGTTGCAGTGGTTAGCTCGGTGAAGAGCGTTTGCTGTGACAGAAAAGAGGAGGCACTTTCAGGGTGATCTACTGGGTGATCAGGATCGCTAATAAGGGTCGTATTCTCGGTCGCCTCATCATATGGAGCGTTGAGTGCATCAAGGCTAGCCGATAGGGTCTGCGAGTCATCATCGGGAGACGCCAACGGCAATGTTGTACTGTCACCGAATATGGCTTGTGTAGCATCTGCGGTGGCTTCAGTATCTTCCTCTGAATGTGTGACCGTTTTTGAATTCAGGGCCGCGTCAGGCTGCGGTGGTGGTGGTACAACGGATATCGCGCCTTTGCTGTCAATGTTGACCGCTTCTTCACCCCATTCATCCATCAAAGCCTTGATCTCAGCGTAGTCAGTCAACCATCGACGGTTGGCAGGGTAGCCGAGCTCAGGAGCGACCTCCCAAAGCTCAGACGCTAAGGTCTCATCACGGGTATCCACGAAGATGGCGACTTCTAATCGGATCCAGCCAGAGGGTTCATCGCTATTGTCACCGATGGAGGCTAGGGCTTCGTCTTTGCTTTGGCTAACCGCCTCGAGTGCAAACAGGGACAGTGCCAACCCCGCCAACGTCTTGCCTACTGAAGATCGGCGCATGCTTTTTCCCATCGCTGCAACAGCCCGTCCACGTACTCTTTTCTTTCCGCGGTGCTGTCTAAATCCTTCATAAAACGCAATGTGTCAGATCCCGCGAGCTTGAATTCCTTTGGGTTACTTTGTAAAAGCTGAATCAAAGCGTTGACCGGCACCGGTGTCGTCTTTTCAAACTTGACGCTACCACCTCCGGCGCCCACGTCAATGGTTGATATCCCGAGCCGCTCTGCGCGAAGTCGCACATCAGCCTGAACGAAAAGCTGCTTAGTCGCGTCGGGCAGCAGGCCGAACCGATCGATCATCTCGACCTGGACCTCATCCAATTGTTCCTTGCTCTTTGCCTGCGCAACGCGTTTGTAGAGCACCAGCCGCGTCGAGATGTTGGGTAGGTAATCGTCTGGAATGAGCGCTGGCACGTGAAACTTCACTTCCGTCCCCGTCTCTAATGGTGCGTCCACATCGGGGATTTCACCCTTACGTAGGGACTCTACCGCGCGATTTAACATCTCCAAGTACATGGAGAAGCCAACTTGCTGGATCTGACCAGATTGCTCATCCCCGAGTAACTCTCCAGCACCGCGAATTTCGAGATCGTGCGACGCCAACATGAAACCAGCACCGAGTGCCCCCGCCGATTCGATGGCCTCAAGCCGCTTTTCTGCGTCTGTCGTGAGCGCTGTTCTTGGCGGGGTGAGAAGGTAAGCATAAGCCTGATGGTGCGAGCGACCAACACGCCCCCTCAATTGGTGTAGCTGAGCAAGACCAAATTTATCGGCCCTATCGATGATGATGGTGTTGGCATTTGGGACATCGATGCCGGTCTCAATAATGGTTGAGCAAACGAGTACGTTGTGACGCTGATGATAAAAGTCAGACATGACGTTTTCGAGCTCTTGTTCGCGAAGTTGCCCGTGTGCGACCCCGAATGAAACATCTGGAACGAGCTCACCTAATTTACGCGCTGTCTCCTCAATCGTTTTCACCTCGTTGTGAAGGTAGTAGACCTGACCGCCGCGCAGTGTCTCCCTGAGAATCGCTTCTTTCACCAGTCCAATGTTGTGCTCTCGAATAAACGTCTTAATTGAGAGGCGTTTGGCCGGTGGGGTGGCAATCACCGATAAATCTCGTAAGCCACCCAGTGCCATGTTTAGCGTTCGTGGAATGGGCGTGGCCGTCATGGTGAGGATGTCAACCTCGGCACGCAGCGCTTTAATGGCCTCTTTTTGTTTTACGCCGAAACGATGCTCTTCATCGATAATCAACAAGCCGAGATCGGAGAATCCAAAATCGGTCTGCAGCAATTTGTGGGTGCCAACTAAGATATCGATGTCACCGGCCTGAAGTCTGCGGCTCACCTCTGCAACATCTTTCGCGGTTTTGAAACGCGAGACGACTTCGACAGTGATGGGCCAATCAGCAAAGCGATCGTTGAAATTATTGAAATGCTGCTGGGCTAATAATGTTGTTGGCACGAGCACAGCGACCTGTTTGTGATTATGCGCCGCGATAAACGCCGCCCGCATGGCAACCTCGGTTTTACCAAAGCCCACGTCACCGCACACAAGACGGTCCATGACTTTTTCGGCACACATATCGGCTCTGACAGCTTCGATGGCGGCAGCTTGGTCCGGCGTCTCCTCGAAATTGAAACTCTCGCAGAATTCTGTCCATGCGCTCTCATCGAGCTTATGCGCATAGCCAACGCGCGCTTCACGCTTCGCGTAGACCTCTAATAACTGAGCAGCAACATCGGATGCTCGCTCGGACGCTTTTTTGCGCGCTTTGCTCCACTGCTCGGTACCAAGACGGTGGAGGGGCGCCGTATCCTCGTCCCCGCCGGAATAGCGGCTGATGAGGTGGAGGGAACCAACGGGTACGTAAAGCTTGTCGTCGTTCGCGTATTCAAGGAGCAGAAACTCGGCGTCATGCCCGTCGATGGTCAAGATCTCGAGTCCCATGTATCGACCAACGCCGTGCTCAAGGTGGACAACGGGGAGCCCTGGTCGTAATTCGGTTAGATCCCGAATAATCGCCTGCGTATCGGTTTCTTCCTCGCGTTGCCGTCGCCGTTTCTGAGCGACACGCTGACCAAAGAGCTGGTCTTCAGAGATTAATGCGGGCGCATTGGGTGCAATGAAGAGTTCCCGCGTTATGTCAGTGACCGTAATGCCGAAGTCACTGCCTGACGCCTTGAATTCCCCCCAGCTCTCCACGGCGGTGGGTTTCAGTCCTTCGCTGGTGAGCGATTCCATGATGATCTCGCGTCTGCCAGCACTCTCGACGCTTAACAGCACGGGTGAATCATGTGACTTTAAAAGGACCGACAACTTGCCTACGCCCGAGACGTTGCGGTAGTCCTCAGAGGCTGAGAAGGGCTCAGGTCGATAAGCACCAAGTTCGAAGTGAAGCGAGGCGTTGGTGTTGTCTCGGAACTCTACTGCGCAGTGCTTATTCACGCGTGCATACAGCTCCTCAGGCGCAATGAATCCTCTCGATGGCGGCACGAGCGGACGCCGAGGATCGACACCGTACTCTTCGTATCGATTGTTCACCTCTCCCCAAAATCGTTTGGCTGAGTCGAAGTTATTGCCAACCATGACCAGTGGAATGTCACTGGGCAAGTAATCAAAGAGTGACTCACACTGGTCGAAGAAAAGAGGCATGTAATATTCTGCGCCCTGAGGCGCGCGGCCTTGGCTAACTTCTAAAAAGACACTGCATTTTTCAGGGTCTCCCTCAAAGCTGCGATACCAGTCAATCTTGAATCGCTCGATCGCATCTGTGTGTAGCGGATATTCGCGTGCTGGCAGCAGGTCAATGCGCTCAAGGCGTTCACTTGTGCGTTGTGTCTCCGGATCAAAGCTTCTGAGTGTCTCTATTTCCCCATCGAACAAGTCAATGCGCAGCGGTGTATCACTGCCCATGGGGAAGACGTCTAAGAGTGAACCGCGTGTGGCAAATTCGCCGTGCTCGAAAACGGTATCGACGCTGCGGTAACCGTTTCTGGTCAGGTTGCGCGTGAAACGCTGAATATCGAGTTCTTCACCCAGCGCCAAGCTCAGTACACCGGTTTCCACAAAATGCCGGGGCGGGACCCGGTGCATGAGTGTTGTTATGGATACGATCACAATGCCTTCCGTAAGCGACGGTAAGCGCGAGAAGGCTTTCAACCGATCCGAGATAATATCTTCGTGTGGTGAGAAATTATCGTAGGGGAGGGTTTCCCAGTCCTGAAGCAGGATGATCTCCTGCGCTGCATCCATGAAAAAGGGGAGCTCAGCGGCAAGCGTATGCGCCGAAGCCGTGTTTTCTGTAATAACGAGAATTAACGGCGTTGTTTTTGCGAGTTCAGCAACAAAGTGTGACTGTGCTGCGCCACACACTGGACCGATGGCAGTCCGCTTGCCTACTGCGTTTGGCCAGGGAAGCGTGGATTGAATATCGAAAAACGAGGTCATGTTTGCTCCTAATGGGGAGCGCGATTTTACGTGTCACCTTAGTCGCTTACTAGGCCTGAACGGTTGCTGTTCGGGTGGTCTCGGAGCGATAATCACAGAACACTCACACTTCGGCCCGCTAAGAGGCCATTTAACGAAAGGAAAAAGCATGGCGCCCCAAAGAAAGCGCCAGCGTCCTGACGACTATTTCGTGGATTGGAAGGAGCGGGAAGCTCTGGCTGAATCCATGATTCCGATCGTCGGTGCACTGGCCCGCGAAAAAAATGTTAAGTGCTACATTTACGGCAAGTCGCTCGTGAACCTAAGTGTTCTCGACATCATGAAAGCCCACCGTTGGGTGCGGCAGGTCGAGGATAACGAGCTATCCGAGTTCGAAACGATTCGTATTCTTGAGGCAATGGCTAAGCTTAATCTCGGGCCGTCGCATATTGATATCGGCCGCCTATCGATAGAGTATTTTGACAAAGAGCAGGGCGCGGGTGCCTCGCTTGATGACTTCGTCGCCGATCGATTGTCACACCTCGTTGACTCAACAGAACGTCCCGAAGGCCCTGTCGATGTTGTCCTGTTCGGCTTTGGTCGCATTGGCAGGCTCATGGCGCGTATTCTCGTTGCCAAAACAGACGGCGGTGACAACCTCCGTTTGCGCGCCATCGTCGTTCGCAAGGGAAGCGCCCCAGACGATCTCTTGAAACGTGCCAGCCTGCTGCGTCGAGATTCGGTACACGGCGTTTTTCAAGGCACGATCAGGGTCGATGAAGAGCGACAATCGTTTGTTGCCAATGGCAACGAAATCAAGGTGATTTATGCAAATGCGCCTGAGGACGTTGACTACGAGGCGCATGGCATAAAGAACTGCCTGGTTGTAGATAATACGGGCGTTTGGCGAGACCGAGCCGGACTATCGCGTCACCTAAGCGCGAAGGGCGTCAGTAAAGTCATCTTGACCGCACCCGGTAAGGGCGACATCAAGAACATCGTAGCCGGTATCAACCACCAAGAAATTGAAGCGAGTGATACCGTTCTCTCGGCAGCATCGTGCACGACCAACGCGATTGTTCCGCCACTTAAGGCTATCCACGATGAATTTGCTATTGAGTCAGGCCACGTGGAGACAGTTCACGCGTTTACCAATGACCAAAACCTGATCGACAACTATCACAAGGCAGACCGCAGGGGACGGAGCGCACCTTTGAATCTCGTCCTTACAGAGACTGGCGCTGCGAAAGCTGTAGCAAAAGTACTCCCCGAGCTGTCGGGTAAGTTGACGGGTAACGCCATTCGGGTTCCTACGCCAAATGTCTCTATGGCTATCTTGAACGTGACCTTGTCCAAGGCGACGACAAAAGAAGAGCTCAATGAGTTCATGCGGCAAACTGCCTTGCACTCTGCATTCCGCAAACAAATCGATTTTTCCAATTCGCCCGAGGTCGTATCGACTGATTTCGTGGGTTCGCGTGCCGCCTGTGTGTTCGACGCTCAGGCCACCATTGTTAATGGTCGCCATGCGGTCTTGTATCTCTGGTATGACAACGAATATGGCTATAGCTGCCAGGTTTATCGGGTCTTAGAGAAAATGGCCGGCATCAAATACCCTACTTACCCACCCACTGACACGGGCGGGCTCTAACCGTCCAATCAGGTTCTCAATCAGATGGCGATTTTTACCGC
>JAYOAN010000024.1:11184-15163 GCA_038104285.1 Halieaceae bacterium | reverse complement strand
ATGTTGACGATCTTGGCCTCAACCTTCTCGCCAACGCTCAAGACTGAACGCGCATCTTCAACGCGATCACGGCTCAGGTCAGCTACCTTGATGTAACCATCAACTTCTTCGTTCAGCTTAACAACGGCACCCTTAGCGTCTACTTCGGTGACCTCACCGGTAACGATGCTGCCCTTGTCAGCGTCGCCCAAGTAGATAGAGAACGAATCCTCCTCGAGCTGCTTGATACCCAGCGAGATACGCTCTCGCTCAGGATCGATGCTGAGGATCACAGTCTCAATCTCGTCGCCTTTCTTGTAGTTACGAACCGCTTCTTCGCCAGTCTCGTTCCAGCTGATGTCGCTGAGGTGAACCAGACCGTCGATGTTACCCGCTAGGCCAATGAAGATACCGAAGTCCGTGATTGACTTGATCGAACCTGAAATCTTGTCGCCTGTCGCGTGCTGTGATGCAAACGCATCCCATGGGTTCTGCTGGCACTGCTTGATACCGAGCGAGATACGACGACGCTCTTGATCGATGTCAAGAACCATGACTTCAAGTTCGTCGCCCAAGTTAACAATCTTGGATGGGTGAACGTTCTTGTTGGTCCAATCCATTTCTGAAACGTGAACCAAACCTTCAACGCCCTCTTCGATCTCCGCGAAACAACCGTAGTCAGTGAGGTTAGTGATGCGCGCGTTAACACGGCTACCTTCTGGGTAGCGGTTAGTGATCTCTACCCATGGATCTTCGCCCAACTGCTTGAGACCCAGTGATACGCGATTGCGCTCACGGTCAAACTTGAGGACTTTGACATCCATCTCTTGACCCACTTCAACCACTTCGCTTGGATGCTTGATGCGCTTCCAAGCCATGTCTGTGATGTGAAGCAGACCGTCAACGCCACCGAGATCAACAAACGCACCGTAATCGGTAAGGTTCTTGACCACGCCCTTGACGCTCTGACCTTCTTGGAGGTTTTGCAGCAACTCATCGCGCTCAGCGCTGTTCGCTGCTTCCATGACCGCACGACGCGAAACCACAACGTTGTTGCGCTTCTGATCGAGCTTGATCACTTTGAATTCAAGTTCTTTGCCTTCGAGATGTGCTGTTTCACGAATCGGACGTACGTCGATCAGCGAGCCAGGTAGGAAGGCACGGATAGAATCAACATCGACAGTGAAGCCGCCTTTGACCTTTCCGTTGATAACACCAATGACCACTTCCTGAGCAACGTGTGCTGCTTCGAGGGTCTTCCATGCTTCGGCGCGCTTCGCTTTCTCACGCGAGAGCTTGGTTTCGCCAAAGCCGTCTTCGACAGTCTCGAGCGCAACTTGGACTTCGTCACCAATGGTTAAGGTGCACTCGCCGCTGGCATTAGTGAATTGGTCGCGAGGAATAACACCCTCGGATTTGAGACCGGCGTGGACAGTTACCCACTCGTTATCGATATCGATAACAACACCCGTAACGATTGAACCGGGCTCCATGTCTACGGTTTTTAAACTTTCTTCGAATAACTCGGCGAATGATTCGCTCATTGAATATACCTGTAGTATCGCTGCACACAACGCAGCACCAACCTTCTTACCCGGCTGGGTCGATTAAAAACGCACTGAGTCGAGGGGTAAGGCCTTTAACCGGCTGAGTGCACTAGCCCTTTCTGAGTCACAAGAGACATCACATGTGCAAACACGTCGTCCGCTGTCATGGTTGTACTATCGACAACCACCGCGTCCTCTGCGGGCACGAGTGGTGACACGGCGCGGGTTCTATCCCGCAGGTCACGAGCCTCTATGGCCTCCAAAAGGCGCGGCAGACTAACATCCTCGCCCTGCTGCTGCAACTGACTTTGCCGTCTTTGAGCACGCGCCATGGCTGAGGCCTCGAGGAAAATCTTCAAGGGAGCGTTAGGAAAAACCACTGTCCCCATATCGCGTCCGTCTGCAATCAATCCGGGGGAGGAAGCAAGCTCTCGCTGCCTCGAGAGTAGGGCCTCTCTCACAGACGGAATAGCGGCCACCGCCGAGGCACCCTCGCCACCTCTCACACTGCGAACAGATTCAGTGACGTCAGAGCCTGCATAAATGACTCTTATGCCCTTTGCTGAGCTCTGAAAAGACACATCCAGAGTCCGAGCGATATTAGTAACGCCATCGTCGTCAGCCCAATCAATACCCCTGACCGAGGCGGCATAACCCACAACGCGATAGAGTGCACCGCTATCCAGAAGATGGAAATTAAGTGCTTCGGCTAGTCGCTGAGACAGCGTGCCTTTGCCCGATCCACTGGGTCCATCGACGCAAATCACGACCGCGTTCACGAATTAACTTACCTCTGTGATGCGAAGTCCCGCGCCTTGCGCGAGTGCAGCGAAGCCCGGGAATGACGTTACGACATGATCGCAGTCATTCACTTGAATAGGACCCGTCGCTCGCAATGCTGCAACCGAGAAAGACATTGCGATCCGATGATCGTGGAAGGTGTTCACCTCACCACCCGACATCGGCCCACCGCTAATAATAATACCGTCCGGCATCACTTCGTTCTCGACACCCAGCGTTGTCAAGCCCTCAGCCATGGAGGCAATACGGTCACTCTCTTTCACCCGGAGCTCTTCCGCACCAGACAACGTCGTCTTGCCAGAGGCACAAGCGGCGGCAACAAACAGAACAGGAAACTCATCGATCGCCAGGGGTACCAAATCTTCAGGGATATCAATGCCCGTTAAAGGTGCTGAACGTACACGCAGGTCCGCAACCGGCTCACCGCCCACTTCGCGCTCATTCAGCACCTCGATGTCAGCACCCATCAGCGTCAAGATAGTGATCACACCCGATCGAGTCGGGTTCATTCCAACGTGCTCCAAGGTCAGGTCTGAGCCCTCGGCAATCGAAGCCGCGACCAAGAAAAATGCCGCAGACGAGATATCTGCTGGAATATCCAGCGTTGTTGCCTGCAACGCGCCCCCACCCTGCACACTGATCACTTCGTTTTCACAATCTACCTCGTAACCGAAGCCGCGGAGCATGCGCTCTGTATGATCGCGTGTTGGCGCAGGCTCAGTCACCGATGTTCGGCCCTCGGCGTAAAGACCCGCTAGTAAGACGCAGGACTTTACCTGAGCACTGGCAACGGGCATTTCGTAATGAATGCTCTTTAGCGCCTTTCCACCTTTGATGTGCAATGGAGGTCGCCCCTCATCGCTCTCAATGACGGCGCCCATTTCCGCGAGGGGTGTCGTAACGCGACCCATGGGTCGCTTCTGCAGTGATACATCGCCGGTCATCGTTGAATCGAAGGGTTGGGCTGCGAGCAACCCGCTCAAAAGACGGATACTGGTTCCTGAGTTCCCCATATCGAGCACATCGGCAGGGGCTTTCAAACCGCGCATCCCGACCCCGTCAATTTCGATTTTGCCTTGCTCAGGCCCTCGAATAGTAACGCCCATGTCCCGAAACGCCTGCACGGTACAAAGCGCGTCTTGCCCCTCCAAGAAACCCGTGGCAACCGTGGTTCCCTCGGCAAGCGCACCCAACATGACCGTGCGATGAGACATCGATTTGTCGCCCGGCACGCGTATGGAGCCCGTCAACGAACCACCGGGCTCGACCAAAAACTTCATGACGTCTCCTCTGTCGGACTTTGAAGTAAAGGATTAAGGATATTGTCGTGCGCTCTGCGATGCGCTCGGCACGTTGCAAAATACGCACGCATTGCGTCGGCATCTTGCGCGTCGACCATGGCTCGGAGCGATTTCATTTCGGCTTCGAACTGATCAATGGCAGTAAGCAACGCTTCACGGTTGGTAACCGCGATGTCAGTCCACATCAAAGGATCAGATCCGGCAATACGGGTCATGTCCCGCAAGGCACCGCCACCGTGAATCATTGGGTCCGCGTCGTCCCGCTCGAGTGCCCCTGTCAGTGCATAGGAAACGATATGCGGCATATGCGAGCTTGCCGCCAACATCGCATCGTGCGCCTTAACCGACATC
>JAYOAN010000024.1:2399-11084 GCA_038104285.1 Halieaceae bacterium | reverse complement strand
AGATTCAAAAGCGCACCAGGTCGGTTTCGACTCGCGATGAGGATCGACGTTTTGTCAGTACCGCTGGCCGGTACCGTCTCACGACCAATGACATAGAAGCGCGTGGTGTTGTGCGCAACATCCTGAATCGCTTCGTTTAGCTTAACCAAGCCGTAGGTTTCTGCCGCAAGATCACCGGCTATCGCCGCAATATTGCATTCATTCTGTGCGCGTTGCGCCGCCTCGCCATTACTGCGACATACGTCGCGCGGAACACCCGGCAAATTGGCGTCTAGCCAATCGCGGCACTGCCCGAGGGCCTGTTCATGACCACAAACCGCCGTAATGTCCTCAAGCGACTGCGAATTTGCTGCAAGCAAATGGTGAACAACCGGCAGTTCCACCTCACCAATAATCTGCAAGGGCGACTCGAGGAAACAATCGAGCGTTTGCCCAACCATGCCCTCGGTAGAATTCTCGACAGGCACAACCGCCATATCACAGGCTCTGTCCTCGACGAGCCGAAATACGTCTCGGATCGTAGATTGGGGCTGCAAAATAGCCGACTGACCAAAATGCTTCAGCGCCGCTGCCTGAGAATAGGTACCAACGGGACCCAGGAAACCAACGGTCAGAGGACGCTCAAGTGCAAGGCAGCTCGACATGATCTCGCGAAAAATCCGTGCCGCCTGATCAGCCTCAAGTGGACCCGGGTTATTTTCTTGGACCGCTCTCAAAATTTGTGCTTCACGCTCAGGACGATAGAACAGTGCATCCCCACCCTGACTGGCGGCCAACTTTATTTCAGCCACACGACGGGCACAGTCAGCTCTCGCGTTTATTAACTCGAGGAGTTGCCGATCGATGGAATCAATATCCGCTCGGATTAATGCTAATTGATCATCAGAGGCCATTTTGGAGCGCTCTATCCATTCTCTTTTTCAAAACGATGCATGAATTCGCACAACGCATCAACGGAGGATTGCTCCACCGCATTGTAAATACTGGCGCGCATGCCACCGACGGACCTGTGGCCTTTTAAGTTCAATAACTGCGCTTCCTCAGCCTGGGACAAAAACAGCTTATCCAAGGCGTCGTCTGCCAGTGTAAACGGGACGTTCATTAACGACCTGTACTGAGGATCAACGGGGTTGGCGTAAAAGTCGCTCTCGTCGATCAAACTATAGAGTGTCTCTGCCTTGCGCTTATTGCGATCATGCATCGCATCCAAGCCACCCAAAGCTTCTATCCATTCAAACACCAAGCCTGAGAGGTAAATACTAAACGTGGGCGGGGTGTTGTACATCGAATCGTTGTCTGCCGCAGTCTGCCAATTGAGCATCGCCGGGATATCGGTACGAGCGCGACCTAACAACGCTTTTTTGACAATCACGATGCAAAGACCTGCAGGGCCAATATTCTTTTGAGCACCTGCATAGATAACCCCGAACTGACTCACATCAATAGGTCGCGATAAAATGGTCGAGGACATATCCGCGACGATCAGCGAGTTGCTCTTTGGCACGAAGCTAAACTCTAGGCCACCAATCGTCTCGTTTGGACAGTAGTGTAAATAAGCGGCCTTACTTGTTGTCGACCACTCCGACTCCACTTCAATCGTCGTGAAGTTGGAGGACTCAGAGCTCGAGGCAACGTTGACTTGCGCGAAGCGGCGTCCCTCTGCAAGTGCTTTTTTTGACCACTGCCCTGTTACCACCTGATCAACGACGTCATCAGGGGCACTTAGATTTAGTGGCACGGAGGCGAATTGCTGCGATGCCCCGCCCTGCTGAAATAGCACAGCGTAGTCATCGTCTATATTCATGAGTCGACGTAGAGAGGCCTCTGCACGTTCAGCAATACCTACAAACTCTGAACTGCGGTGACTTAACTCCATCACAGACGCGCCCGCGCCCTGCCAATCTAGAAGTTCAGACTGCGCTCGCTCTAATACAGCGACGGGGAGCGCCGCCGGCCCCGCGCAAAAGTTATGTGCCCGCATCAGTCCTGCGTCTCAGTATCATCGCCGCCTGGGGCATTATCAGTCGCCGCGGATTCAGCACCTGCAGATTCGGGAGCGTCGACTTCATCAGCACTGGTTTCAGTCGCATCACTGACAACCGGTTGTGCAGGCTCAGCTGCATCGTCGTCCTCAACAATTCTACTGACACTCACCAACGCCTCGCCATCACGGGTACGAATTACACGCACACCCTGCGTGTTTCGGCCTAATAGACTGACCTCTTCGACGCGAGTTCGAACCGCGGTACCCTGATTCGAGATCAGCATCATTTCATCCGTATCCCAAACCTGAACGGCACCCACCAGGGATCCATTCCGCGCCGAAGTCGACATGGCAATAACACCTTTACCGCCGCGTCCTTTCGCCGGGAACTCCGCGTTCTCGGTGCGCTTACCGTAACCATTTTCAGTGACGGTCAGGATGCGACCACCCTCTTGCGGCACAATTAGAGAGATCAGCTTGTGGCCATCTGCCAGATTGATTCCTCTGACACCTCGAGCGGTTCTGCCCATTGCGCGAACTTGGTTCTCGTTAAATCGCGTTGCTTTACCTTCGCTCGAGAACAACATGATGTCGCTGTTTCCGTCGGTGATAGCCGTACCCACAAGCACGTCATCCTCGTCTAGCTCGATCGCTCTCAAGCCCACACTGCGCTGGCGAGCAAACTGCGTCGCTGCCGTCTTTTTAACGGTGCCATTGGCTGTGGCCATGAAGATAAACTGATCTTCATCGTAGCCTTCAATCGGCAAAATTGACGTGATTCGCTCGTTCTCATCCAGAGGCAGTAAGTTAACCATCGGACGACCGCGCGCGTTGCGACTCGCAAGTGGAATATGGAACACCTTCAACCAGTAAACCTTGCCCATATTCGAGAAGCAGAGAACGGTTGCGTGAGTGCTTGCGATGAGCAAGTGCTCGACAAAGTCCTCGTCCTTGACCGCTGTCGCGCTTCGACCCGTACCACCTCGGCGCTGCGCCTGATAATCAGTCAGTGACTGCGTCTTGGCGTAGCCTTGATGCGAGATCGTGACAACACGATCCTCCTCGGTAATGAGATCCTCAACCGTTAAGTCGTGCGCAGAATCCGTGATCTCAGTAAGACGCTCGTCGCCAAAATCAGCCACAAGCTCTTCGAGCTCCTCACGAATCACCGCACGCAGTCGGTCAGGATCACCAAGGATGTCGAGTAGATCCGCAATTTCGGCGACTTTGTCAGCATACTCTTGAAGCAGTTTCTCGTGCTCGAGCCCCGTCAAGCGGTTCAATCGTAAGTCGAGGATGGCCTGCGCTTGCGCTGGCGATAAATGGTACTTGCCATCGATAAGCCCAAAGTCGCCCTCGAGATCCTCGGGGCGACAAGCCGCTTCGCCTGCGCGCTCAAGCATGGCACTGACATCACCGGGCACCCATTCGGCGGCTACGAGTCTCTCGCGCGCGTCGGCCGCTGTGGGAGACGTCTTGATGAGCTCGATAATTTCATCGATATTGGCAAGCGCTACTGCGAGACCTTCCAAGACATGACCACGCTCTCTTGCCTTGCGAAGAAGGAACAGGGTTCTGCGGGTTACGACCTCGCGTCGATGACGCAAGAAGGCCTCGATGATCTCCTTGAGGTTCAATACCTTGGGCTGACCATCGACAAGGGCCACCATGTTGATACCAACCACTGACTGCAATTGCGTCTGCGCGTAGAGGTTATTGAGAACCACGTCGCCTACTTCACCACGTCGAAGCTCGATCACCACGCGCAAACCATCTTTATCTGACTCGTCACGCAGTTCAGTAATTCCCTCGATCTTCTTCTCTTTGACCAGCTCTGCAATCCGTTCAAGCAAACGCGCCTTGTTCAGCTGGTATGGGATCTCGTGAATGATGATCGTGTCTTTGCCTTTGGCCTCGTCAGTAACAACCTCAGCTTTAGCTCGTACGTAGATACGACCTCGGCCTGTGCGGTACGCCTGAATGATACCGGCGCGTCCAGTGATGATGGCAGCCGTTGGGAAGTCTGGTCCGGGGATATATCGGATCAGGTCATCGACTTCTAATTCGGGGTTCTCGAGCAGCGCCAGACACCCGGCAACCACTTCGCGCATGTTGTGCGGCGGAATGTTGGTGGCCATACCCACGGCGATACCGGCTGAGCCATTGATCAGCAGATTCGGCGCGCGTGTCGGCAATACAGTCGGGATGTGCTCAGTGCCGTCATAGTTCTCAGCAAAATCGACTGTTTCTTTCTCAAGATCGGCAAGCAGCGCGTGCGCCAACTTGGTCATTCGGATCTCGGTGTAGCGCATCGCTGCTGCAGAGTCACCGTCGATCGAGCCAAAGTTGCCCTGACCATCAACAAGCGGATAACGCAGGGAGAAGGTTTGCGCCATTCGCACAATCGTGTCGTAAACGGCTGAGTCACCGTGCGGGTGGTACTTACCGATAACGTCACCCACGACACGGGCCGACTTTTTATAGGCCTTGTTCCAGTCGTTATTGAGCTCATTCATCGCGAATAACACGCGGCGATGAACAGGTTTAAGACCGTCTCGCACGTCGGGCAATGCACGACCGACGATGACGCTCATCGCATAATCCATGTAGGATTGCTTGAGCTCGTCCTCAATATTGATAGGGTGTACTTCTTGCGCTAAATCTTGCTGCTGATCTGACATCCGATGATCTTTTTTTGTAGACGGGCGTGCCGTCAAAACCCTGCAATTGATAAGCTTGAAATACTATCAAATTCAGCCGGTTAAGGCTACGTCTAAGACCCCTCTGAATTGGGAACATTTGATCTATGACATCGCTAAATTTTGCCCTCCATGCAGACGCGATTATTCCCGTTGCAGGGCCTGACAACATCGTCACGGGAAAAAGCCTGATCGTTCGTGAAGGCCTTATCGATGGGTTTATCGCCACCGATGACGCGCGACAGATTTTAGACATTGAGCACATTGAACTGCCTGGGCATACGCTGATGCCTGGACTCGTTAATGCACACGGTCACGCCGCCATGACCTTGCTGCGCGGCTATGCCGACGATATGCCACTCGATCGTTGGCTTAACGAAACAATATGGCCGATGGAGGGTAAATGGGTGGCACCTGATTTTGTCCGCGATGGCACAGAAATCGCGGCCGCAGAAATGATTCTCAGCGGCATTACCACAACGAGCGATATGTACTTCTTCCCCGATATCGCCGCTCAGGCATTGCGCAGCGCAGGCATGCGCACCCAGGTCGTGTTCCCAATCATGAAAGTGCCCACCGCGTGGGCGAGCGACGCGCGCGAATATCTGGATAAGGGGCTCGCGCTCCGAGATCACTTTCGTAACGATGATCTCGTCGATGTCGGCCTAGGACCTCATTCGACCTATACGGTCGACGAAGCACTTCTGAGCACCACTGCCACGCTTGCCAACGAGCTCGATGCGGCAGTGCAAATTCACCTTCATGAAACAGCCGCAGAAGTATTGGCGCATGTGGAAGCGACCGGTGAGCGCCCCATCGACCTACTCGCCCGAATCGGGCTTCTCGGCCCCCGCACCCAATGTGTGCACATGACGGACGTCGGTAATCAAGATATCGACACCTTGTTGCAGCACGGTGCGCACGTCATCCACTGCCCTCGATCGAATATGAAATTAGCCTCTGGCGCTTGCCCCGTGGCGAAGCTGAAGGCGGCGGGCGTGAACGTTGCGCTCGGCACAGATGGGGCAGCGAGCAACAACAAACTCAATGGACTTGCAGAAATGCAGGCAGCCTCGTTACTTGCCAAACTAGAAAGCGGTGATCCCACCGCTTTATCAGCAGCCGACAGTATCAAAGCGGCAACGCTCGATGGCGCCCGAGCGATGGGTTTAGACGCAGTTACTGGAAGCCTCGAAGTGGGCAAGTCAGCGGACATTATTGCTGTGGACACAACGGGTCTCACGATGACGCCCGGCCACAGGCTAGACTCCGATATCGTCTATGCAAGTTCGGGTACTGAAGTGACCTGGAGCTGGATTGCCGGTAACAACGTGCTCAAAAACCGACAACTGCAAACTCTAGACAGCGAAGCGGTAACCGACAAAGCACGGGCTTGGCGCGCTAAACTCTCCGCCTGAAAAACGCGTATACCTGACTAATCTTGTTTACAACCCCAATAACCGAGTATTCGATGACACACACCAACGTAGATCCTGACGAAATTGCCAAGTTCGAAGCGCTAGCCTCGCGATGGTGGGATGAAAATAGTGAGTTCAAGCCGCTACACGACATCAATCCGCTGCGAGCAAGCTGGATAGACCGCTTTAGTGAGGTCAAAGGAAAGAAACTCATCGATGTCGGCTGTGGTGGCGGTTTGTTGAGTGAAGCCATGGCTCACCGTGGCGCAACGGTAACCGGCATCGACATGGGCGAAGCACCTTTGTCAGTCGCAAAGATTCACTTACTCGAATCACAGCTAGATGTGGAGTATCGCCAAACCACAGCAGAGACCATTGCCGAGGAGCGACCTGAGACCTACGACGTTGTGACGTGCCTGGAGATGCTTGAGCATGTCCCGGACCCATCGAAAGTCATTCAAGCCTGCGCTGATATGGCGAAGCCAGGCGCTGACCTCTATTTCTCAACAATTAATAGAAACCCCAAGGCCTGGCTATTCGCCATTGTAGGTGCCGAGTACGTACTGAACTTGCTACCCAGGGGTACACACGAGTACGACAAGCTCATCAAACCCTCGGAGCTTGCTCGCTGGGCCCGCGCTGCAGGGCTAAACGTCGAAGCAATGATCGGCCTTACTTACAACCCGCTCACCAAGCACTACCGCTTGGTCGAGGGCGATGTATCAGTGAACTACATGATCAGGGCGAGCAAGCCCGCATGACCGCGAGCCCATTTCGTGCCTTTGTCTTTGATCTCGACGGCACGCTCATCGACACGGCGAGCGAGTTGGTCGCCGTGTATCACCGTATGTGTATTGAGCTGGGCAGCGGAGAAAAGCCCTTCGACGACGCACGCAAATTAATCTCCTATGGTTCCGGTCGTCTCGTCACCGAGGCAACGGGCATCGAAGAGGGAGATCCTCGCTGGGAGCCCTACCGCCAAACCTACTTAGATTGGTATGAGGAGATCCTTGGCACTAGCGCAATACCTTACGAGGGTTTGGTGGATGCGATACAGGCCATTGCCGAAGCTGGCGAATCCTGGGGCGTCGTCACGAATAAGTTTCGACGATTTGCAGAGCCCTTGATGTCGGCAATGCCCTTCACGCCCCCCGCAGGCAGTCTAGTGACACCTTGTGATGTAGCGCGGGCCAAACCTGACCCCGAAGCAATTTTGCTTGCGGCAGAGCAACTCAGCGTATCGCCTGAGCAGATGGTGTACGTTGGAGACCACCTCCGCGATATACAAGCTGGCAACGCCGCTGGCTGTTTTACTGTCGCTGTCGGCTACGGTTACATCGAAGATCATGATGATCCTAGCTTGTGGGGTGCGAACCTTTACATAGAGACCCCCTCAGAACTCTGCACTTGGATAAGGAACCAAATCGAATGCCCGTAGCACCCAGCTCATGGACAGCGCGTCCCGACACGCTCGCGGACAAAACAGTTTTAGTGACAGGCGCCGCCGAAGGCATTGGGAGAGTGGCAAGCCTCGCATACGCAGCTCACGGCGCTGAAGTATTGCTGCTGAGTCGCAATGAAGCTCGACTGGAATCGCTTTACGACGAGATCGTAGCTGCGGGAGGTCGTGAACCTGCCATCTTGGCCATGGATTTGGCCAAAGCTTCTCACGATGATTTTGTGACACTGGCAGGCTCGCTTGGCGAGGCGTTACCGAAGCTCGACGGATTGCTGCACAACGCAAGTCTCTTGGGTGATCGCAAACCCATCGCACAAACACGCGCCACAACCTGGCACGACGTCATGCAAGTCAATGTCAATGCGGGCTTCATGCTGACCCAAACCTTACTGCCAATGTTAGAGCAAGCCCCAGCAGCGTCAGTCGTTTTCACAAGCTCCGGCGTGGGTCGCAAGGGTCGCGCGTATTGGGGAAGCTATGCGGTCTCGAAGTTTGCGACCGAGGGGTTGATGCAAGTACTCGCCGATGAACTAGGGGCAACCAGTAATGTCAGAGTCAACAGCCTGAACCCGGGGGCGGTAAACACGAGCATGCGTCGATCCGCCTACCCCGCCGAGCCACCAACAACAAACCCCTCTCCAGAAGATATTATTGGTGAGTGGGTTTATCTAATGAGTGATGACAGCGCTCACCTGAATGGAGAGGCGCTAAACGCTCAGTAGTGAGCACTGCGGGAGTCCTTCGGCAATCAATTCAAGAATCTTGTTAGCGCTTATTGATATGCTTGCCACTCTTTCGTGACTGTCGCTCGCGCTTTTCAGCCGCTTTCTTGGAGGGCTTGTACACCGGTTGTGGCTCCATATTCGCCATAGTGTAAACAACGTCAGCGTCGCGTTGCTTAAGCTCCATCCACTGCCCCTTCTTAAGCTTTGAAGGAATAAAAACGTCGCCATAGCGCACGCGTTTTAGCCGAGATACCGTTGCCCCCTGAGATTCCCAGAGGCGCCTCACTTCCCGATTACGTCCCTCAGAAAGCACCACATAAAAGAACTGATTAATGCTGTCGTCGTCGCCACCGCCTTCTTGGATATCGGTAAATCGAGCCGGCCCATCGTCGAGCTCAAC
>JAYOAN010000024.1:0-2299 GCA_038104285.1 Halieaceae bacterium | reverse complement strand
CCATGCGGGCGAGCACCTTCTGAAGCTTTTCGCCGTCGGGTTTGACGGCCACATCACCTACGATGACTTTTTCGGCTTTACGCTCTGAATCGCTCACTGTGTATCCACCTCGGCATCGTCGTCCTCGGCTACGGTTCCGACCTCGATGCCCTGATTTAGAGTCGCTGAAGTCCCCAGCTCATCATCCTCTCTGGTTTCAAAACCAGTATCGCTCTCGACACTCTCCGATTCTTCTTCGTCGTCTCTGGCATCGTTAAACTCTTCAAGCGGCAACGCGCTCGTCATCGTCTCTAGATCCTTCACATCAGCCAATGGAGGCAGTTGATCCAGCGTCTTGAGATTAAAGTAGTCGAGAAACTCTCTGGTAGTCGCATACATTGCGGGCTTACCCGGCACATCGCGATAGCCCACAACCTTGACCCATTCGCGCTCGAGCAAACTCTTCATGATATTGCTGGATACAGCCACGCCGCGGATATCTTCAATCTCACCACGCGTTATTGGCTGGCGATAAGCGATCAATGAGAGCGTCTCCAAAAGCGCACGTGAGTAACGCACGGGACGCTCCACCCACAACTTACTAACCCAAGGTGACAAGTGTTGACGCACCTGAAAGCGAAAACCGCTGGCCACTTCACCTAGCTCAAACCCTCTACCTTCACATCGTTCAGAAACCGCCTCGAGTGCTGTGGTTATGTCGGCTGTGGAGGGCCGCTCGAGCTCATCAAAAAGTTGCGCCAACTGCCTCTTCGACAACGGCTCGCCAGCCGCTAACAAAGCGCCCTCGAGAATTTCGACTAAATCATGATCGCCCATCGTTTTGACTACTCGCTCCGCGCTTTGATATGTATGGGGGCAAACTCGCCCGACTGCACAATGTCCACCAAAGACTCTTTAATCAACTCCAAAATCGCTAAAAAGGTCACAACAACGCCAAGACGTCCCTCTTCGACGTTAAACAGCGATTCAAACGAGCAAAACTCTTCGTCTTGTAACGCCTGGAGAACGTCCGCCATGCGCTCACGAGTTGAGAGTGACTCGCGTTTTATCTGGTGACTTTCGTACAGATCCGCTCGCTTCAACACCTCGGAGAACGCAATCACCAGGTCTTGTAAATTCACTTCCGGAAGCGGCTTGGTTCGCTCCATCACCGGGGGCTCTGCAGATCCCACCCATATGTCACGCTCTACACGAGGCAACTCCGCCATGTCCTCTGCCGCTTTTTTAAAGCGCTCGTACTCCTGAAGCCTGCGGACGAGCGTGGCTCGAGGATCTTCTTCCTCCTCATCTGCGTCGGATGACCGCGGCAACAACATTCGCGATTTAATCTCGGCCAGCATGGCGGCCATGAGCAAATATTCTGCAGCCAACTCGAACTGAACGGCATCCATGAGCTCTACATATTGCATGTATTGCTCTGTAATCACCGCCACATCAATATCCAAGATATCGAGGTTTTGTCTGCGGATAAGGTAAAGAAGAAGATCTAGCGGTCCTTCAAATGCCTCGAGAAATACCTCGAGGGCTCGCGGCGGTATGTAAAGGTCCTTTGGAAGCTCAGTGAGTGCCTCACCCAACACAACAGCGAATGGCATCTCACCCTGCTGAGGCTGTCCCATGCGCTTTTCTACAGCGCTGGAGGCGCGCAAAGAGGTCACAGGCGCAGTTTGCGCGGATGGATCAGATGACACATCAGCATCACCCGACGTCGGTTGCTCGATGTGGGTAACAGCACCGTCAGCGGTGTCAGAGAGTGTTGTTGTGTCTGTCGTCTCGTTCAAAGCGGTTCTTTTCCGTTATGCAAATGCGTCCGACGCACCCAACCCCTGGCGGAGCAACTGAATCTCTTCACCGCTCATATCAACGACCGTAGTCGGTTCCAAACCGCAATACCCGCCGTCAATCACGAGATCAACATCACGCTCGAGCGTCGTGCGTATATCGTACGGATCACTGAGCGGATAGTCATCACCTGGCAGTAACAGTGTGACCGACATCAGTGGCTCCCCAAGCTGGCTGAGGAGCGATTGCGCAATCGCATTATCGGGCACGCGCAGACCAATGGTTTTACGCTTTGGACTCATCAACCTGCGGGGAACCTCCTTACTCGCCTCAAAGATAAAGGTGTAGGGCCCCGGTGTCGCATGCTTGATCAGCCGGTAAGCCGCGTTATCCACGCGGGCATAACGGGAGAGTTCCGATAAATCCTGGCACATGAGCGTGAAGTTATGGTCATCCGCCAGCTTGCGAATCTGGCGGATACGCTCGGCGCCCGCTTTGTTGTCTAACCGACACCCCA
>JAYOAN010000187.1:1562-2897 GCA_038104285.1 Halieaceae bacterium | reverse complement strand
TAGGGGTAGCGTGTTATCCACTCACGAAATAGCACCGCGCCGCGTGATTCGCTGTTAAAGCTTCTGTCCCAGTTTGCGAGCACAACACAGGCTTCTTCGAGGTTCACCTTCGTTTCCTCGATGACGCGGTCAGGGTTCGCTCGACAGGCTGCTAGGAGTTCAGGCAGGAGCATCGCCGCTGTGAGGCTGTCGTTACTAAATAACGCGGTCTGAATCTCGCCTCGATTGAATTTCCCATCGTCGCCTGCGTAGCCGTAATCGCTGTCGGGTCTCAGTAGGGCTATGTTCATCCGAGTGCGCACGCTGCGAGGTGTCATGGTTGGACCGTAAAGCGGCGACAGGGGCGCTGCTGGATTTTCAGGATCGCTCAACCAGTAGCTGTCATTGGCATTGAAAACATACTGCTCGCTTTCGATAAGTGGCCGACGCTCGAACGGCTCGGTGTTTGGGATCGGAGAGTCTGTCTCGAGCCAGTCGTTCATCGCTTTGCTTCCGTCCAAGATCACCAACCCCTTAGAGAGGAAGAGGTACTGCAATTTTGGAATGGCTTTTATCGTCTCATGCCAAGCGCCGATAGCAGCGTCGCTCAACGCGCCAACATTGGAATTATCAATGTACACCGCACGACCGTCTGCAGAGGCCGCAATGGTGTTCACCCAAGGCATCGCGTTGTATTGGCGGTGAGCATCGATGAAAGCGTCCATACTTTGTGCGCTGCCCATGGCTTGCCACTGAGCGAATGTATGGATGTTTTCGGCGTTTGCATCTCTCACAGCGAAAACCGTCATGGGATCATCGCTGAGCCCGGGCAATGCCATTAGCGGGCCGTGGTGCGAGAACCAAACGGTATGGGCTTTATTGACTGGGCCTTCGGGTGTTTTGATCGTGATGCTAACGTCGGTAGACGAAAGCGATCGCCACTCATCTTCAAATCGATACTGAGTAGGGTCCTCTGGATTCAACCTAAGTTGATACATCACCGTGCGTTTAGAGTTCGATACGGTATGCGACCACCCCACAGCATCGTTAAAGCCGATGGCCACACCCGGGGTACCGATGAGTCCTGCGCCATAAGCGTTGTAGACGCCAGGGATGGTCAGGTGCTTCTCCCAAAAGCGTGCGATGCCGTACCAAGGGTAGTGCGGGTTTGCGAGCAATAATCCCTTTCCGTTCTCAGAGCGATTTGCGCCGATTGCCCAAGCGTTTGAGCCCATGTCACGGAGTTTCATATCGGTCAGTGTGTCTTCCAGAGCAGGCGCTTCGTCCAAGGCGGCGATACGCATGCCTCTACGATCCAAGGATGCTGAACCGTGTTCGCTCGCAGCGAATATGGAC
>JAYOAN010000187.1:0-1462 GCA_038104285.1 Halieaceae bacterium | reverse complement strand
TTTTCTGAAATGGCGAGGGCTTTGACGACAATGTCACGGCTGGCGTTTCGATTCTTTGGTCCGGGGCCGAAGACAGCGGCGCTTTCGCCGCGGGATTGGACCAGCGCAAGCGCCATATTGCAGAGCTGATCTTCAGCTGCTGCGTAAGCTTCCCCAAAGCCGAGTGATCCCCATGAGTCGGCTGTAATGTGTGGAATGCCAAATTCGGTTTTTGTAACGGTTGCTGAGTATTTTGGTGTCGCCAAATCGCTTTCTGACTGGTCGCAGCCAGCCATCGTAAGAACGCACAGAGCGGTGAATACACTGACGACACGCACAACGTGTGGCGTTGCAAATCCAGAACGCATAACAAGACCTTTTTTCATTATTGTGTGGTTGCAACGTTAACCCAAAAGAAAACGGGCGTGCTAGTGAGCAATGCACTCTGGCGAGTTCTGCATGTCTGACGACATCTTTTCGGTTAGCACGAGAGGAGGGGCGGAAAGGGGGATCAGCCGCTATTCGTGCAGAGACGGCGCGACGTTTCAGTTGCCAAAGAAGACGGAAATAGTCGTTACGGACGTCGCCCTCATCGAGAAAGCAGCGATCGTGGGCACAGGACCTTGGACCGAGAGCCTCAGAAAAAGGACCTTGGAAATGAGGGCATGTGTCGAAGATGGGGCTAGCGTTATCTCTCTGTGATCGTGAACTGGATCGATCCGAGGTGACCAAAATGAATCGTGTACTCACCCGGGTCACCTGTCAGTGCTGAGCCGTTAGTGCCCGCGAGTAAAATGCCGCCCTCAGGAAATGCATAGCCAAGCGCTTTGGCTTTTGCCATACACCATTTATGGGCCGATCTTGGTCCACCTAGCGAGTCCATCGGTGTGGTTGTGAGCAATGTCTCGCCATCGCGTGTTGCTACGATTTCAAGCGTCGAAAGCGCTTCAAAGTCAAAGCTATCCCAGTCGGTCATTTCACCGCAGATAAACTGATCTGCGCCTAGGTTACAAAGCGCGACGTTACCGGGTTTCATGTCCTCCGGGCGCGCGAAATCAAGACTGACAAATTCAATCGCTGGCCCCACGGCGATTGGTTCGCCACCTGCGTCAAACGTAATAGCCATCTCGCATTCGATTCGTCTGTGCGGTGAATACACCAGATTATCGCCGCTTTTGATTTCACGATGTTGATACAGCAGCCCAATGAGTGCTTCTTCGAGACCAAATAGCTTTTGTAACTCGGTATTTGTAATGCCGGCCTTGATACCCGCTGGACTACCTGACACCCGCTTGGTGAGCGCGGGTAGCTGCCGATAGGCGTCTGCTACCGTAATGCCAGCAGGCAACTCGGGGAGCTGAGCGTTATTTCTTATCGCTTGAGCAAGCGCGTCGAGTAATGCATCAGAAATCATAAATACGGGCTTCTGCTGACGGTAGTAACGAGGACGTTACCACTGCGTGTCTGCAATGGTGACGCGGTG
>JAYOAN010000186.1:0-2923 GCA_038104285.1 Halieaceae bacterium | reverse complement strand
GCATGATGTTGCTTGCGATTGGCGAGTAAAGCTTTTCGAGATAGCCATTGCAGGCAAGCACCACGCGATCCGCGCGGATTGAGCCGGAGGACGTATGAACAATAGCACCATCACACTTTACCTCTAGCCGGGTTGCTCTGCTCTGTTCGTATATCGTGGCACCGGCTGCCATCGCCGCTCGAGCGAGACCCATGCAGTACTTGAGGGGATGTAAGTGTCGTGCACCTTCATCAACCATCGCGTAGTGGAAACCCTGTGCCGAGCCCAAGGAGTCAAGGTCAGCCTTCTCAACGCCTCTTAGCTGGTGGTAACCATAGGCGGTCTCAAGGTGTTCGATCTCCTCTCGCAGCTCGCCCGCGTGCACGGGCTTGGCAGCATAGTGAATGTTGCCCTTGCCAAGCTCGCAATCGATGCTGTGCTCTTTTACTAACGATTCGACTAAGTCGACCGCATCCAGGCCCAGTCGCCATAGCTCTTTGGCAGTTTCTTCGCCATACCATTTCTCGAGTGCGAATTGATCAGCGCGTTGCCCAGTACCGACATGACCACCATTGCGCCCTGACGCGCCCCAACCCACACGAGCGGCCTCTAAAACCACCACTTTTTTGCCGGCCTTTGCTAAATGGAGCGCCGCCGACAGTCCGGTGTAGCCCGCGCCGATGACACAGGCATCTACCAAAACGTTGCCCTGAAGGCTGCTTTGCTCGGGCAGAAGCTCGGCCGAGGCGCGGTACCAGCTATTCGGGTATTCGGATGTGATTAACGTCATGGGTGTAAGTATGACGCTTGCGAGCCGTCTGGCGCCACACCATACTGCGGGTATCGAAGCAGCACGAAGGTTTTATGAGCGAGTCGAGGGAGCTACCCGAGGAAAATCCCACCATTGTTTACACCCCTGAAGTTGAGGCGGGTGCTGGCCAACTTAATCAGCACGAGCACGAGATTCGCCAATGGCTTGAGGACAACAATATTTCAGAGGTGGAGTGTCTTGTTCCCGATATGACGGGTAACGCTCGTGGAAAATTTATTCCCGCCCACCAGTTCCTTTCCCAATCTGACCTGAAGCTGCCTGAGTCGATCATGGTACAAACGGTGACGGGTGAGTACACCGACGATCACTGGGATTTTGTCGAGCCTACCGACACCGATATGTTATTGGTTGCCGATCCGAATACCTTAAGAAAGGTTCCTTGGGCTCGCGAGCCCACTGCGCAAATAATCGCTGATTGCTTTAAGGCGTCAGGTGAGCCGCACCCCTTAGCCTCCCGCAACGTACTCAAGCATGTTCTCGCGCTGTATGAGCAGGCTGGGCTCCGTGCAGAAGTCGCCCCTGAGGTGGAGTTCTTCCTTGTCCATAAAAATACGGACCCTGACTACGAGTTAATGCCGCCTAAGGGTCGCTCAGGTCGTCGAGAAGTGGCGCGAATGTCGTTCAGTATCGATGCCGTCGCTGAGTTCGAGGATTTTGTTGAAGACATGTACGACTTTGCTGACGAGCAGGCTCTGAGCGTCGATACTCTGATCCACGAAAACGGTGCCGCGCAATTGGAGATCAATTTCAATCACGGTGACCCGCTGGATATGGCGGATCAGGTTTTCGTGTTCAAGCGCACCGTTCGCGAAACCGCTCAGCGGCACAATATGTACGCCACATTCATGGCCAAGCCTATGCAAAAAGAGCCGGGGTCAGCGCTGCATATTCATCAAAGTATTCTCTCGCTGGAAACTGGCAAGAATATTTTTAACGGTGTGGACAATGAGCCAACACCCGAGCTCATGCATTACATCGCAGGTCTGCAGCGGTACACACCTGACCTCATCAGTTTCTATGCGCCAAACGTCAATTCCTATCGGCGACTTGCGCCGGATATTTCGGCACCCATCAATTTGAGCTGGGGGTACGATAACCGCACAACAGCCTTCAGGGTTCCCGATAGCACGCCTGACAACCGTCGTGTCGAGAATCGATTCCCCGGTGCTGATGCGAATCCATACCTCGCCATCGCAGCGTCGCTGGCCAGCGGCCTGCTTGGTTTGGAGAATAAATTGCAGCCCACCGCGCCTCACCAGGGCACGGCCAACGAAGAGAATATCGAGGTGGCGCGCTCGCTTGAAGAGGCTGTCCGCCGGCTGAATGGCAGCGAGGAACTTGCGCGCGTAATGGGTGATTTATTCCTGCGTGCATACGCGGCAGTAAAGCTCGATGAGTTTGAAGAGTTCAACCGTGTCATTAGCTCCTGGGAGCGTGAGCACTTGCTACTGCAGGTCTGAGTCTAGGTAAATCTAATAACGCATGACTACCATCACTAAGCCAGGCGGTTCTACCGCATTTCAATTGCTTAAATACGGTGTCTACTTGGCATTGCTCGGCAATGTATTCCTGTTCTTGATCGAAGAGATTGATTCCGCGGGAGCGCTCAATACTTCGGTCACCGGATTTGCCAGCTTTTTTCAGGTTTTCTCTACCACGATCGACACAGCGGCATGGTTGGCGCTGCTCATCTTTTTTGAGTTGGAAACTTATGTGCTCTCTGACAGCACCCTTCGCGGTCGAACAGGGCAGCTGATTCATTTCGTCAGGCTTTTATGCCTGGCGACTATATCGGTGGCCTGTTGGGGCTATTTTGCTGAGTTTGTGGGTTTACTGGGTACATACGAGATTACCGCTGCCAACTGCACAGACATTAATAGTTCCTGGTCAGTACTCGTCAATTTAGACAGCTTCGAGCCGCTGGCGGTAAACCCCTGCGACGGTGGTCAGTGGCTCGCGCTAACGGACTACGAGCGGGTTGTTACCTCTCCCGAGTCTTATCAACGTGCTGTGTTGTTGGCGGCTGTGGACTTTATTAACGCGGTTGCTTGGATCTTGGTGGTTGTTGTTTTGGAGATCGAAGTGCGTGCCGTGCTGGCGTCCTCTCGACAG
>JAYOAN010000185.1:0-2938 GCA_038104285.1 Halieaceae bacterium | reverse complement strand
GTTCAGATGGCGGGCTGGTTTAACCGGGAGCTTAAGTCGGCTGAAGACCTCAAAGGCTTAAAAATGCGCATTCCAGGTCTTGCCGGTGAGGTTTTCACAGCATCAGGCGGGACCTCTGTCCGATTGGCCGGTGGCGAGATTTACACGTCTATGCAAACGGGTGTCATTGATGCTGTCGAATGGGTAGGACCCTATAACGATCGCACCTTAGGTCTCATGGAGGTTGCCGAGTACTACTACTATCCTGGCTGGCATGAGCCCGGCGCCATGCTCGAATTTACCGTGAACCAAGAAGCCTTCGATCGCTTACCTGCCGACTTAAAGGCCATTGTTGAGGGTGCCGCCAGAGCAACGAATCAGGACATGCTGGATGAATTCACTGCGCGCAATAACTCGTCGCTGACCAGCCTACTCGACGAGTACGAGACGAAGCTTCGCCCGCTTCCGGATGATGTCATGGATATTTTGCACAGTAATGCGGTTATCGCACTCGACAAACTCAAGGAAGACGATCCGATGGCGGCGAAGATTTCCGCGTCCTATGAAGACTTCCTCGATGGTGTGCGCACCTACCACGAAATCTCTGAGCGCGCCTACCTAAATGCGAGAGACCGAGTGCTGCCGCCGATCTCGTTTACTGACCAATAGTACGGGTCCGCTTTGCGTTGTCGATTGCGACGTAAATAAACTCGCCTTCGGTTACTTTGATGGGTTCTCCGTCGTGCTGGGAGTTGATCCATACCTCGATAAGGACGCGAACGGAGCTGCGGCCAATATCGAGAATGTCGCAGTAACAGCTCACTACGGCACCAACGTGCACTGGAGTGAGGAAAGACATCCCCTGCACGGCTACTGTTGCAACGCGCCCCCCCGCAACCTCTGCCGCCGCCACGCCACCTGCAATATCCATTTGAGACAGCAACCATCCGCCGAAGATATCCCCATTGGCATTGGTGTCCGCGGGCATAGCAACGGTTTGCAGTGCGAGTTCACCCTGGGGCCTGGGGTTTTCATCAATGGGGTTCATCTCTGTCTCCTGAAATGGCGTTCGTGACTTAAGGTCTTATGTCACATGTACTGTTGCTTTGGCGCCTTAGATCAACGCCCCATCATGCTTGGTAGCCAGGTGACAATGTCTGGAACGAGCCAGAGCGCGGCAAGTAACGCGAGCTGGATTAGCACGAAAGGGACGACGCCCCGATATATGTCACTCGTGGCTACCGATTCATCAGCAACACCGCGTAAGTAAAAGAGTGCGAAGCCAAACGGAGGCGTCAGGAATGAGGTCTGTAGGTTAACTGCGATCATCACACCCAACCAAACGGGGTCAAAGCCCATCGACAGCAAAATGGGCGCAACAATTGGAACCACGACAAATGTGATTTCGATGAAATCGAGAATAAAGCCAAGCAGGAACATGACCAACATCACAATGAGTAGTGCGACCTGCGGTCCACCACCCAAGCTTTCAAAGAAAGCCTCGATAATCTCATCACCACCAAAGCCTCTAAAGACAAGTGAAAAGAGTGCCGCACCGATCAAAATTAAGAAGACCATACTCGTGGTTTCCATGGTGGAGCGCGCAATTTCTTTGATGACGGTCGTATTGAGTGCCGATTTGTACGTCGCCAAAATCATCGCGCCTACAGCGCCCACCCCTGCGGCCTCGGTTGGTGTCGCTGCCCCTAGGATGATCGAACCTAGCACGATGGTTATCAGTGCAAGTGGCGGAATAATCGCGCCCAAGACATTCGTATCCGCGGTTGCTGCATCGTCCTTTGGTGGCGGACAGCTTGCGGGATTGCGCGAGCCGATGAAAAGTAAATAACTGAGATAAAGACCGACCAGCACGACACCGGGTACGAGAGAGCCTACGAAGAGATCGCCAACCGAGACAGTTTGCGTATTGATGATGCCGCTTTGAAGCTGCGCCTGCTGATAGGCCGTCGACATAATGTCACCCAGGAGAACCAGTGCGATCGATGGTGGGATGATCTGGCCCAGCGTTCCCGTCGCACAAATAAGTCCTGTTGCAAGCTTCGGGTCGTATCCGGCGCGCAACATAGAAGGCAGTGCAAGCACACCCATTGTGACGACGGTCGCCCCCACAATGCCGGTGCTAGCCGCTAGGAGTGCGCCAACGATAATGACCGCCATGCCTAATCCGCCGGTCCGATTACCCAAGGCATTGGCCATTGCTGTGAGTAGCTCTTCAGCAATCTTTGCGCGTTCGAGCGTTACACCCATCAAGATAAATAAGGGCACTGCGACCAGCGTTTCATTGGTTATGGTGCCGAAGATTCGGCCTGACAAAGCGGCGACGAAGCTCGCATCAAAATGGCCGGCAATGACACCAAACGAGGCGAATAGTAATGCTGTACCACCCAAGGTAAGCGCAACAGGAAAACCAAAAAGTAACAAGATGCAAACGCTTGCGAAGAGAGCGAGTGCTAACTCACCTTCAATCATCGGTAGGCACCTCGCTCAACTTAACTAGGCCACAGATGATTGCGCTGATCGCTTGTAACAACAGAAGTATGGCCATCGCAGGTATCAGCGTTTTTAAAAGAAAGACCGCGGGGATACCGCCGGGTTCGGGTGAAGACTCCTTGATTGACCAACTTTCAGCGACATAGCCCCAAGAGCCAAAGAGGATCAGTAGACAAATAGGTGTCGTGAATAATGTGTGCCCGAGCGTGTTCACCCAGGTTTGCTGGCGCGGATTGAAATTCCTGTAAAAGACGTCAACACGGACGTGCTTGTCGGCGAGCAAGGTGGGCGCAGCGCCCAGCATGAAAAGGGTGCCATGTAGGTAAAGCACCGATTCCTGAGCAGCGATGGCGCCTTGCTCAAAACCATAACGGAGAATAACAACACCGGTGGTGACAAGTGCCATCGCAATACTGGCATACGCAACACCACTGCCAATTGCGCGATT
>JAYOAN010000023.1:3825-15857 GCA_038104285.1 Halieaceae bacterium | reverse complement strand
TCGAGCAGTCGAGTGAATCTTTCAGTGCCATGGCCGATGTGCACAATGATCCCAGCGTTATTGAGAGCACTGCTGTAATAGACAAGCTGCTCGTTGAGCAAGATCCCGACGGTAACTGGTCGGCTAGTATCTTCGAGCCTGACACTGTTGTACTTAATCGGAGCGATAGCTCAGGTGATAACGGTACCAGTGATGATGACGAGGCCGCGCCAGCGTCCTCCATCTCTGCTGGCGAAAGGTCGCCCTATTACGGTGATCTTCATGTCCACACCGAGTACTCCTTTGATGGCTATGCCATGGGAACACAAGCGACACCGTACGATGCGTATCGATTTGCGAAAGGCGAAGCCATTACTAATCCTGGTGGCTTTGACATGCAATTGTCGCGGCCCCTAGATTTTTATGCTGTTACGGATCATGCCATGTTTTTGGGATTAGCCAAGGCATCTGCGGAGACCGTAACGGAGTTTTCTAAGAACGATTTTGCATCGCCCTATCATGGTTTGAACGATGCCGATAATTACGATACGGATTTCCTCAGTATGATCCGCCGTCTCGGCACCTTCGCGGGTTTTTTGCCCAGTGCCGTAGCCGGTATTCGCTCAGGCGAAATCGATCGCGACGAGGTTTTGGGGGTTATCCGCTCGGCATGGGAAGACATTATCGATGCGGCCGATGAGTTTAACGATCCAGGAAACTTTACAACCTTTGTCGCTTACGAATACACGGCGTCCACGCTCGACATGGGTAACTTGCATCGCAACGTTATTTTCAAGGGCAGCGACAAACTACCGCGTGAGCCTTTCTCGCGATTTCATTCGGTGAACCCTGAAGATTTGTGGGATTGGATGGATGAGCTTCGTGACATGGGTGTCGAGAGCATGTCCATTCCTCACAACTCGAATGGTTCAAATGGCCAAATGTTCAAGCTTGAGGATTGGGCGGGCAATCCACTCGACGACGCTTACGCAGAACAGCGGATGCGAAACGAACCTGTGGTCGAGATAACGCAGGTAAAGGGCACCTCAGAAACACACCCATTACTCTCCAACCGAGATGAATTTGCAGGGTTTGAGATCATGCCTTACCGCGTTGCCACGAATGCACTGAGTGCTCTGAACGGCTCCTATGTGCGTGAGGCGCTGCTCAACGGACTCAGCTTAGAGCAGTCAGGTATTACCAATCCCTATAAGTTTGGCTTCATTGGATCGAGCGATACTCACTCGGGCGCCGCGGCAATCGAAGAAGATAACTATGTGTCTAAGTTGGGCCTGTTATCCAGCGAGCCCGCTCAGCGAGGATCCATTCCCTATACAGGCTTGGACGCGCAAACCTTCTATTGGGGCAGTCGTGTTCTCGCAATCACTAATCCATCACCACGAGGTGGCGCTGCGTATTCGAAGGTGAATGGGGAGGTTTACATTAATGGCGCAACGCCAACCTTTGGCGCTTCCGGTCTTGCAGCAGCTTGGGCTGAAGAAAATACCCGAGACTCACTGTACGAGGCTTTCCGTCGAAAAGAGGTGTTTGCAACCTCAGGGCCACGCATAAAAGTGCGCTTCTTCGGTGGTGCTGAACTCGACGCAAGCATGCTCGACGCGGCCGATGGCGTTGACCAAGCCTACGAGCGTGGTGTCACTATGGGTAGCGATATCGAACTATCTACTGACGATTCACGCGCGCCTAATTTTCTGGTTATGGCCTCCGCCGACCCATCGAGTGCGCCTTTGCAGCGTTTGCAGGTGATTAAAGGCTGGGTGGATGCAGAGGGTGAGACTCACGAGGAAGTGATCGACGTCGCTTGCGCGGGCGGCGCGGCTGTTAATCCGGAGACAAATCGCTGTCCCGATAATGGTGCGAGAGTCGACATTACAACGTGCGCCATCAATCCAGAGACCGGCGCTGCTCAGCTGTCTGCGCTTTGGTCAGATCCGGAGTTTGATCCAGCTGTTCGCGCCTTTTACTACGCGCGTGTGATTGAAAACCCCACCTGCCGTTGGTCGACCTGGGACGCTATCCGTGCAGGCGTGGACCCAAGACCTGACCTAGCCAAAACGCTTCAGGAGCGCGCTTGGTCATCACCGATTAACGTCATACCTGCCGAGGACTAAATGTCGCTTGAGCCGTTCACTACTTTTTTTAGCGGGCGGTCATAGAAATAAAAAAGCGCTCCTTGGAGCGCTTTTTTTGTGCACTGTCAATCGCAGTGCGAGTTCGATACTTGGCTTTGTTACATTGCAATATCGACTGCATAAGATACAACGAACTTAACGCTATCGTTGTCATAACCACCCTCAGCAGCGCCACCCTTAACGTTGGTGTCCGAGATCATGAAGGTGAAGCCGTCCTTGCTGAAGGATACGTTGTAGTCAGTGTATCCGCTTGCATTGCCGTTGAACGCTTCCGCAAAATCACCGTCGTGATGTCCGATGTGTAAACCCACACCGACGCCATTATTCAACTCAAATCCGTAGTCGAGTGACAGGTAGTAGGCTTCGCCAAAGCCAAAGTCTTGTCCTTCACCTTCATCAGCTTCTGTATTGGCGAGTAGGTTGTACTGGACACTGAAGTCCCCAATTCCCATGCCCACGTACACCTCACCAAAGTCGAACTCGGCTTCGCTGTCGTAGTTGTAGTAGAGGTAGCCTACATCCCAGCTGATGTCGCCCGTGCTGAATGCGTAGCCTGCGTAGACGTCATGCTCATATGAGTACACGTCGCCTGCGCCGTAGTTTACGTTTGATGCCCATGTGCCGACGTAGAAGCCGTTGTCTGCTGCGTAATCAATGCCACCTTGAACGGCAGCCTCGTTTTCAGTCTGCGTAAGGCCACGCCAAATGTAGTTGCTGGTCATAGACGCATTTGCAGACCACTCGCCAGCATTCGCGGTTGATGCCATAGCGCAGATCAATGCTGCGGGAATAGCGATTGCGGCTTTCTTAGTTCGGGAAATAGTTGTCTTCATGTTTACTCCTAGTAGTAACGATATTGGGGACCAGTGCGCCTTCCGAACTTTTTGGTAAGCGCTATGGACGTGGTCGTCTCTACGTTTGCAACAAGTGGGCCAAAAATTGTAAGTAATTGTTTTTATTTGTTTTAAAGAGATTTCTGGCCTGCTTGTGCAACCATTTCCCGAATGGCCGCTTGATCTTTGCACTAAATTGGTGCGCTAAAATTCCATTTCGGGGCGATACGAGGAGCCTTGTTTTTGGAAAACCAGTTTCACAGGTCATGTGATCTCTCCGAAGGCCGAGTCGTAAGTAATAGAAGTAAGTTTTTAAGGTATAGGTAAATGAAAAGTTTTTCGTATTTGTCAGTGCCCTTAATGCTGATTGTGACGTCGGTGGGGGCCTCTGCCGAAGCAGGCTCTTCAGGAAGCACGGCTCCTACCGATTGTTCAGTGGTAGTGAGTCAAACGGTTGATGAGATGCGCATCGGCGCCAAGGCTTGGTGGTCGGATGACGTTGAAAAGATGGCTGGAATGGCAGCAATGTCAGCTTGCTTCAAGGTGGTTTCTGCGCAGTCTATGAACTTCGCTGGGAATGAAGACGAAGCTGTTTCAGGCGCCTCATCAACGACGGGTGCTAAAACACAACAAAGCACTTCATCTGGCTTGAGTTTCAGACCCTTGTCAGGCTCGGCGAGTAAAAAGCCTTATGAACGTGCCCGGGCTCGAAAAGAGTCTAAGTGACGTTGCGCAGAACCAATAACTGGATATCCTCTTTAGCAGAGATCGGCGGTAGTACCATTTTGACTGATTAGTCTTAACGAAAACGTGTCTCCCGCTCTCAGCTGACCAAGCGATCTGAGCGATGACTGGCTGCACTGAAGTACTCGAGGATAGCCGCCAATGGTTTGTCCGTCAGCGAGCAAAATAATGGCCTCGCCACTTGAAGTGAGTTGCACAGTCCCGGGCATAACACCGGATGAGAGCATCTCCGTGCGTCTGTATTTTTCTTGAAGTGTCAAAGTCGTATCCGTCCGCAGTCCTACTCGATTTGACGGTTCACAAATCCTGATCGGATTGCTGAGTAAAGCCTCCTTCGCCTCATCAGTCAGCCAGTCAAATTCGGGCCCTTTGTAAACACTTATATGAGTCGACAGCGGGCCGGGCTCGAGCACCGGTGAGGACCACGGCTTCACTCGCCTAGCGCGTGTCACAAGGGAGTCGCCTGCTTTCCACACAGCATTGGGTAGCAGCTCCTGACTACCGATACGAAGTGCACTGGTACTGCCAAGCCATCGCTTAACTTGCCAATCTCCCTCAACGGCAAGATATCCGCGACAACCTTGGTGGGGCTTGGAAAAACTTAGGGTGTCTCCAGCGTCTAGGACTATCCGAGCGTTATGGGACTTTTTCTCTCCATTTATGTGAACGCCAAAGTTTGCTCCCGTCAGCGCAATCGAGCCTGCTTGTTCACAGACTAGCTGCGGTCCGCTCAGTGTGATCTCAAGCACGGGAGTATCGATCGGATTACCCACGAGCTGGTTGGCATATCGCATCGCGGGGGCGTCGAGCACGCCGCCGACGGGGATGCCGAGGTGTGTATATCCGCGGCGTCCAAGGTCTTGCGTTGTGGTTCTGAGCCCGCTCGTTACGAAGGTGATGATCATTGCTTGAAGCTATCGAAATTGAGCGCACCCTTGTCGGCTTTTTGCGCCAGCTCGCCGAAGAGTGATTCCGGTACGGGCTCAAAGGTGATCCGATCATTCGGTGAAAACAGTGCGGGTGACTCACGAGTCTGATCAAAAATAGCGAACGGCAGGCGTCCGAGTATCCGCCACCCTCCCGGTGAATCCATAGGGTAGATACCTGCTTGTTGCCCCGCAAGGGCGACGGAGGATGAGGGTATCCGTACTCTGGGTGTTGCGAGTCGTCGGCAATGGAGTTCTGCGGGCAGACCGCCCAGATAGGTAAAGCCGGGGAGAAACCCCAGGGCACTGACACTGTATGAGACCTTGCAAAATGTCTCGACGACTTGGTCCCAAGACAGGCCAAGTTCGTTTTTAAGCGCGATCGCGTCTTCGTCGCGCTCACCAACAAACAGGGTTGGCAGGCGCCATGCTGTTGTTTTTAACGCCGAGCTTTCTGAGGCTAGATGCACGCCAGTGCATTCGAGTAAGTCGGTGAGGATCGACGCTAGCCGGTTGCCTGCCATCAAAGAGGGATCAAAGATGATTAAGAGACTGACATAACTCGGTGTTGTGCTTTCAATGCCGCGCACCTTCAAGTCTAGTAATTGTTGATTGAGTGCCGTAACTGCGTTGGTGGCAGCTACGGCGTCTGTCTCATCGAACTGCACGAGCAATCCTGTTTCACCGTAGGGCTGGATTCTACGATCGAGCGGTTTTGTTGAGACGGCGGCCCGGTTCACGATGAGACACCCACCTCGACATTATGTTGCTGAAGTAATGTGTTGATGGCCTTAATGTGATCCAGCGCTCCTCGCGTATCACTGTGAACACAGAGTGTGTTTGCCGTCAGCGGGATGATGTTGCCTGTAATAGCGGTAACGGATCCTTGCTTGATGAGCGATAGGATTTGATCTGCTACTGCTTGTGGTTCTTCAATCACTGAGCCGGGAATGCTGCGAGAGGTTAGCTCGCCATTATCGCTGTAGCGCCGATCAGCAAAGGCCTCCGCAATAAATGATAAGCCTCTTGCCGTGCACCTTTTGTCTAAATCGCTACCTGCCAGTCCCATAAGTGGAAGATTCGGGTCGATACATTTGATGATGTCGATCACCGTATCGGCAAGCGCGGCATTCTTCACCATGTCGTTATAGAGCGCGCCGTGAGGTTTCACGAAGGCAAGCTGACCACCTTCTTGCTCCACTATTCCTCGGAGGGTTGAGATCTGAGAGAAAATCGCCGCTGTTAAATCAGTCAGCGGAAGGTCGAGGCTACGACGCCCAAAGTTCTTCTTGTCCGGATAGGCGGGATGAGCACCGACACGAAGCCCGTTAAGGAGTGCGTTACGAACCGTGGTTCTCATGGAGTGCTCATCACCAATATGGCCCCCGCAGGCGATCGAGCAACTGCTGATGAAGGGCATCAAGGCCAGATCGGATTCGGCGCTTGAGGTAGAGGGTTGCTGACGCTCGGCTTTTGCCTCTGAGTCCCACTCCCCCATGTCGCAATTTATATCAATGGTGCTCATATCGGTGTTGATCATATCGATGCATGTTGCGCTGACACTTATCTTATACGGGCTTGGTAATCGAAACCGCTTTTTGACCGTTCTTTGATGGTAGGTCCTCCTGTTCGCGGCGACTTGGCACGTCAGCTTACATGTCGCTGTGCAGTTATACCGCTAGGCGCTAATTTCTAGGCACCAGTTTCTATCCACTACAGCCATCCGCTCGCCAATAGGACCCCCCTCAGCCCCAGACCGCAGGTAACGGCCAGCACAAAAAAGCCGATTGCATTATTCGCAAGCGTGTTGCGATGTTGCCCAAGGATTTCTGAATCGTTAGCTATCCAGAGAATAAACGCGGCAGTAATCGGTAGGAGCAGACCGTTGGTGAATTGCGCGAAAACGATGAGCTCGATGGGCTTTAGGCTCAATGAGGCCACAACAACACCAAACATTAGGACAAGCCGCCACGTCCATGTAAACGCTCGATCGCGCTTGTCAGCATCAAGATCAAGTACCTCCGTAACCGCATACGCTGCGGCGAGAGGTGCCGTGATTGCCGACGATAAGCCTGCAGCAAAAAAGCCAACTCCCAGAACAGTAAAACTTGCTTGCCCGAGTAGCGGCGCGAGCGTAGGCGCCAACTGAGTGAAGGAGGATGTTGGACTCGGTCCCCCATGCAACACCGCTGCTGCTGTTACCGCAATGCAAAGGGTGATGACGCCCCCTCCAATAACAGAGCGTTGGATATCCCGTCTCGCGTCAGCAAGCGTCATACCTTCTTTGCTATGGCGCTTTATCACCGATGCGTGCAAGTACAGGTTGTATGGGACGACGGTTGTACCAATGATGCCGAGTACAATAAGCGCCGCGTTTTCGGGCAGTGTTGGGATAAACAGGCCCTGAAGAATAGCGACGACACTTGGCTGCAAAACCAGTGCGGTACCCACAAACACGAGCGCCATGGCGACGACTAAAAGGCCCAATGTCTGCTCCAGAAATTGAGATCCTTGGCGGTTCAGCACGAGAAATGCCATTGCACCGATGATCAAGGGCCAGATATTGAGCGAGCTGAAGGTCCAGCTTGGAAGTCCGGCTCCGGCGCCTGTGATATTTCCCGCCTCGTAAGCCGCGTTGCCAATGACGATAGCAGCGATAACAAGGAGTGCGGCAGGCCAGCGAAAGACGGTGTTCGATGTTCGTGCCGCAATCGCTTCGCCGAGGCCAACTTGTGCAACCGCGCCCAATCGCGCAGTCACTTCTTGCAGTGTTAGCGTAGCAACGACGGAAAAAGCGATGGCCCACAGCAACGTAAAGCCGAAATTACCGCCGGCAAGTGTCGCGGTCGTGACGGTACCAGGTCCGATGAAAGCGGCGGCTATCATTGCGCCGGGGCCAAAGCCTTGAGTTCTTTTTTTCATAAGGGCTCGTAGTCGTCTTAAAGAGGTCGCTGGGTCAACGAGTGTAGCTCGAACCCGTCCCTGCTTAAAAATGTGTTTCTCGACGAAGGTGTCCAGCATTAAAGCCTTCCGCATTGGGGAGGGTTCTGGTTTAAACTAGCGACTTTAAACTCAGAGGAGCTAGGCATGGGGCGCGCCTACCAGAACCGCAAAGAGTCAATGGCGAAAACAGCTGCAATGAAGACAGCGGTCTATTCGCGATACAGTCGCGAAATTTATATGGCGGCTAAGGGTGGCGGTGCGGATCCCTCTGCAAACCTGTCACTGCGCTCTTTAATCGACCGCGCAAAAAAGGATCAGGTCCCATCGCACGTTATCGAAAAGGCCATCGATAAGGCGAGCTCGGGTGTCGGTGAGGATTTTCAGATAGCGCGTTACGAGGGGTTTGGGCCCGGCGGGACCATGCTTTTGGTTGACTGCTTGACTGACAATGCGAACCGAACCATCGGTGAAGTGCGCCCAGCATTCACTAAGGGTAAAGGCAAGTTTGGCTCCCCCGGTACCGTTGCCCACATGTTCGAACACGCGGCTGTTTTTGTGTTCAAGGGTGATGAGGAAGCGGTGCTGGACTGTTTAGTCATGGCTGACATTGATGTTCTCGAGGTGGAGTGCGAGGACGACATGGTGACCGTCATGGCACCAAATACTGAGTTTGCCAAGGCGCGTAATGCACTCACTGATGAGTTCGACGATATAGATTTCGAAGTCGATGAGATTCAGTTTGTCCCGAAAGGGGAGACGCCGATTTCAGGTGAAGATCTCGAGCAGTTTGAAAAATTGCTCGACCTCCTCAACAAATGTGAAGACGTGCAGAACATCTATCACGACGCGAAATATTAATTTCGCTACGCAGCGTTCTCCACTTATATCCTTCGCCTAAGGGCAAGGGCTTCGCAGCTCGTGTTTAAAACGGGGCGAACAGGTCGTCATCGTTCGCGAAGCTTTTGAACTCCAATGCGTAGCCGTTGGGGTCTCTGAAAAATACGGTTCGCTGCTCGCCCGGTGTGCCCTCGAATCGAGCTGAGGGCTCAATAATCATTTCAACCTTGCCGATGATGCGGCTGCACAGCTCTCGATGCTGATCCGGCGTAAGCACAACACCAAAATGCGGAATGGGGACGCTGTGAGCATCGACCGGATTATAGGACTCGGGCAATGGTCCCGACCCTGTAACGTGAAACACCAATTGGTGTCCAAACAGATTTAGATCGATCCACTCATCACTGGTTCTTCCTAGACTGCAGCCGAGTACTTCGCAGTAAAAGGTTTCGGTTTCTTTCAGCTTGGCGGTGGGTAGGGCAAGATGGAAAGGTCTGGCGCTCACTGGTGATCCTTAGTTTGGACTGAAGGTTTGCTTCAGGTATTAGGCACTTTAGGCCCGACAAAGGATACGCGATTTCGATCTCATGCGGTGGTTTCTCAACCTATGAACTCGGTCGTCCTAGGCTGTCACTATTCATGGGGGACATCTAAAACATTCTTGTCCGTCAAAAAAACATACTGTATGTTCAAATCACGTTTTAGTGGCGTCCATCGTAGCACTTCTGCATGCGCCACTCACTCACTCAAAAGCCACACATAACGTCATAAAAGGGGTAGGTTATGGACTTAGGTGTCTCCGAAAAAGTTGCGCCCATTCTCGAAAGTGTTCGCAATTTTATTAACGATGAGGTTCTCCCTCTTGAAGAGGAATACAAGGCTCAGATCGAAATTGGGTCGCCTTGGGAATTCACCGATCGCCAAACCGAGATCTTGGAAAGCTTGAAAGCGAAAGCGCGATCGCAAGGCCTTTGGAATTTCTTTCTTACTGACAAGAACGGCACCGGCCTAAATACAGTTGAGTACGCTTACCTCGCAGAAGAGATGGGTCGCTCCTACATAGGTGCTGAGGTCTTTAACTGCAGTGCGCCCGATACCGGCAACATGGAAGTCATCCACAAGTACGGAACAGAAGCGCAAAAAAAGCGGTGGCTCGAGCCTTTGATGAATGGGGAGATCCGCTCTTGCTTCGGTATGACCGAGCCGGATGTGGCCTCTTCTGATGCCACTAACATCTCTACAACGGCCGTGCTCGAGGGCGATGAGTGGGTCATCAACGGCGAAAAGCACTGGACCAGTGGCGCCGGCGACCCCCGTTGTAAGGTCATGATCTGCATGGTCAAAACTGACCCAACAGCACCCAAGCATCTTCAACAGTCTCAAATCCTTGTGCCCATGGACACTCCTGGGGTTGAGATTGTTCGTCCGCTCACTGTGTTTAACAACGTTGATGCGCCGCACGGTCACATGCGCGTGAAGCTTAACAATGTTCGCGTACCCAAGGACTGCATGATTCTCGGTGCAGGTCGTGGTTTTGAAATTTCACAGGGCCGCTTGGGCCCTGGCCGTATCCATCACTGCATGCGTTCAATTGGCGCGGCGGAAAAAGCCTTGGACTTGCTCTGTAAGCGAGCGACAACCCGGACCGCCTTTGGTCGTCCGCTATCAAAGTTGGGCGGCAATATCGACATCATTGCCGACGCCCGAATGAACATCGAGCAAGCGCGTCTTCTGACGCTCAAGACAGCTTGGATGATGGATACAACCGATCCAAAAGAAGCACGTATTTGGATTTCCATGATTAAGACCGTCGTGCCAAATATGGCATTGAAGGTCATCGATGACGCGATCCAAATGCATGGTGGTATTGGTGTCTCTAACGACACGCCACTGGCCAATATGTGGGCGGGTCAACGTACGCTGCGACTGGCCGATGGACCTGACGCCGTGCATCGTATGGTGGTAGGTCGTCATGAGCTCAAGGGTTACACCACGGTTGAAGATACCGGCGCGACTTTCAGAGACGGCTAAGCAAATTATTAAACGCGAGGAATCTAGTCATGGCGATCACATGGGTCGAACCCGATGAAATGGTAAACATGGTAGGCACGAAGTTGCCTGCCAGCGATTGGATGACAGTCGATCAGGATCGTATCGATACGTTCGCCGATTGCACTGAGGACCATCAATTTATCCACATTGATCAGGAGGCCGCGGCAAAAACGCCTTTTGGCGGCACCATTGCGCACGGCTTTCTGACACTGTCTCTGCTCACCAAGCTGAGTTCAGAGAACTCTATCGGTGTGAAGGGTACAGTGATGGGTGTGAATTACGGAATCGACAAGCTCCGGTTCATCGCACCCGTGCGTGCAGGAAAGCGTATCCGTGCGCATTCAGAGATTCTGAATGTCGACCGCAAGGATGCGAATCGTTTCCTCGTGAAAACGGGCGTAACGGTAGAAATTGAAGGTGAGGAAACGCCCGCGCTCTACGCTGAGTGGCTGGGTATGTCTTTCACTGGTTAAGTCACTTTTAGTAGGGAATAGAAAGAATGACGATTCGATATGACGGTCAGGTTGCGATCGTTACGGGTGCGGGAAATGGCCTGGGTAAGAGCCATGCGCTTCAATTAGCGGCGCGTGGTGCCAAAGTAGTAGTCAACGACTTGGGTGGTACGGTCGATGGCAGCGGCGGCGGTAGCGCCGCTTCCCAGGCTGTTGTCGCAGAAATCGAGGCGGCCGGGGGCGAGGCGATGGCTCATGGCGCGAATGTTGCCGATTTCGCGCAGGTACAGGACATGGTTGCGAAGACCATGGAGCGCTGGGGTCGAGTCGACATCCTCGTAAACAACGCGGGTATTTTGCGTGACAAGAGCTTCGGCAAAGGCTCGCTTGAGGACTTTAAATTGGTGCTCGATGTGCACCTGATGGGCAGTGTGAACTGCACAAAGGCGGTGTGGGACATCATGCGCGAGCAAAATTATGGTCGTGTTGTCGTAACAACCTCATCCAGTGGGCTTTACGGTAACTTCGGCCAGACTAACTACGGTGCGGCCAAAATGGGCGTAATCGGGATGATGAACACCCTTGCACAAGAAGGCGCCAAGAACGACGTTAAGATCAACGCGCTGGCACCGACTGCGGGAACGCGAATGACTGAAGGTCTCATCCCGGAAAAGGCGTTTGACTTGATGACGCCAGAGACGGTCACGCCCGCTGTTTTGTACCTTGTTTCAAAAGACGCACCGACCCGCACGATTTTGGCTGCGGGTGCTGGTGGTTATGCGGTTGCAAAAATTGTCGAGACCGACGGTATTTATCTCGATGACGCGGATCAAACGCCGGAGGCTATCGCTGCAAACTGGGATGCTATTGCCAATAGCGAGCCAAAGCAGCTGCAGGCTGGCTTTGAGCAGACGTTTAAGTTTCTCGGAAAGGCCGCAAAGGCTAAAGGAATTTCACTCGAGTAAGCATTCCACTTAAAACAGGAAGGGCGTCAGTAAGGCAGCCTTCGTCAAATTACAAAAATCGCTGAGAGGCCCTAATAGGGCACAGGGAGAAAACAATGAAAGAAGCAGTAATCGTATCAACAGCACGTACACCGATCGGTAAAGCGTA
>JAYOAN010000023.1:0-3725 GCA_038104285.1 Halieaceae bacterium | reverse complement strand
GAAGTTACGGTGACTGCGGACGAGGGCGTACGCCCATCGACGCTCGAGGGTGTTAAGGGTCTTCGTACCGTGATCGAGGGCGGCACAATCACTGCCGGTAACGCGTCGCAGTTGTCTGATGGCGCTTCCGCTCAAGTGGTTATGAGTAGTGATATGGCGACGTCTTTGGGTCTCGAGCCACTCGGTGCTTACCGTGGTATGGCCGTAGCAGGTTGTGAGCCCGATGAAATGGGTATTGGCCCTGTTTTCGCCGTGCCAAAGCTTCTGAAGCAGCACGGTTTAACCGTTAACGATATTGGCCTTTGGGAACTTAACGAAGCGTTTGCGGTTCAGGTGCTTTACTGCCGAGACACGCTCGGTATCGACAACGACAAGCTCAACGTCGACGGCGGTGCGATCGCGATCGGTCACCCCTACGGTATGAGTGGATCGCGAATGATTGGTCACGCGCTAATCGAAGGTAAGCGTCGCGGTGTGAAATACGTCGTAATCACCATGTGTGTGGGCGGCGGTATGGGTGCAGCTGGACTATTCGAGGTTTACTAAGATGGCAAAAGCGGTTGTATGTAGTGAGCATGGTCTTCCAGACAAGCTGAATCTTGTTACTGATTGGGAGATCCCGGAACTAGGTCCTAACGATGTGCGCATGGACGTTAAAGCAGCAGGCCTTAACTTCCCTGACGTCCTGATCATTCAAGGGAAATACCAAATGCAACCGCCTATGCCCTTTGTACCAGGTGGCGAGTCTGCAGGTGTTGTAACCGAAGTCGGCTCAGCCGTCACGCGATGGTCGGTCGGCGACAGCGTCATTCAGTTGGGCGGTGTCGGTGGTTTCGCAAGCGAAGCTGTGGTCAACGAAAATGCACTGCTTCCTAAGCCCGAAGGCATCGACTTCACCGCGGCTGCAGGTGTGGGTATGACCTACTTCACATCGTATTACGCTCTCAAGCAGCGTGGTCAACTCAAAGCCGGCGAAACCATGTTGGTCATGGGCGCTGCGGGCGGTGTGGGCAGTACCGCAGTTGAACTTGGCAAGGTCATGGGTGCTAAAGTTATTGCCGCAGCAAGCTCAGACGAAAAGTTGGCGCTCTGTAAGCAATTAGGCGCTGACGAAGTGATCAATTACAGCACTGAGTCAATAAAAGACCGTATTAAAGAGATTACCGGCGGCAAAGGTGTTGACGTTGTTTACGACCCCGTTGGTGGTGACTTTGCGGAACCCGCAGTGCGAAGCATGGCGTGGAATGGACGCTACCTTGTAATCGGCTTTGCATCGGGTCCGATTCCCAGCATTCCACTCAATCTCACGCTGCTTAAGGGTTGCGCTCTCGTTGGTGTCTTCTGGGGTCGTTTCCTCGGCGAGGAGCCTGCAGAGCAGCAGCAAAATGTGGAGGAGCTCTGGGGCTTGTTCAACGACGGTAAATTGAACCCAGTGGTGACCGATGTCTTCCCGATTGAGGACTACGAAGCCGGCTACGCTGCCATGATGGAGCGTCGCGCCAAAGGTAAAGTGATTTTCACGTTCTGATCGATGGACGGTTACTCCTTTCAGTCTGTTAAGACCACGCTGGTTCAATCTGGCGCGGTCTTGCAACTTAGCGAGCTATTGGCTGAACGTGGCCTGAGCCGGCCACTTTTTGTAACCGATGCCCAACTCATCGAGTTGGGTGTGGTTTCTCCCGCTATAGAAGCCTTACAACAAGATGCCGATGATGTCATCGTTTTCGACGGCATCGAGCCAGACCCCTCCGAGCGAGTCGTCTATGCCTGTTTGGATACCTTCAAAGCGGGCAGCTGCGATTCGGTCATCGCCGTCGGCGGTGGCAGTTCGATGGATGTGGCGAAGGTGGTATCAGTGCTGGCCAAGGGGACGCAGGATCTACCTGAGATCTACGGTGTGGGAATGGTGAGTGGTGGCCGTCTGCCATTGTTTCTTGCGCCCACGACTGCAGGGACTGGGTCAGAGGTCACTCCGGTGGCCATTATTACCACGGGCGAAACGACAAAAGCCGGTGTCAGTTCACCTATTTTGCTGCCCGACGTCGCGATTCTGGATGCGTCTTTGACGCTGGGACTACCCGCCAGTATCTCTGCGATGACCGGTATCGATGCCATGGTCCACGCGATAGAGGCCTACACCTCTAAGATTAAGAAGAATCCCATTTCAGACATGCTGGCCTTGCGGGCACTGAAATTACTGTCTGAGAATATTCGTGAGGTATTGGTGTCTCCCGGCGATGTCGCAGCGCGTGAGGCGATGTTGCTTGGCTCTATGTTTGCCGGACAGGCGTTTGCTAATGCGCCTGTTGGTGCAGTCCATGCCTTGGCATATCCCGTGGGTGGGCATTACCACATACCGCACGGACTGAGTAATTCGTTGATGCTTCCTGCGGTACTCGCCTTCAATGCAGAGGCGTGCCCTGAGCTCTATGCAGAGTTGGCTCGGGTGATCCCCGGGGCAGAGCGATCAGCTGAAGGGTTGATTGATTGGTTCAAGACGCTGATCGATGACAGTGGTCTCCCTGCTACTTTGGCACAGGCTCAGATTCCAGAGTCTGACCTCCCGATGTTGGCACGAGATGCCATGTTCCAGCAGCGGTTATTGATTAACAATCCACGTGAGGTTGATGAGGCGACGGCGTTGCGGCTTTACGAAGAAGCTTGGAGTGGTTGGGCATGAGCGAACGCGCTGCTCCTGCACCTCGCGAAGGTTTTGCCATTTTTTATTCCCTCAACACACGTTGGGCCGACAACGATATTTACGGACACATTAATAACGTAGCCTATTACGCATTCTTTGACTCTGTAGTGAATCGCTTTCTCATTGAAGAGGGCGGTATGCGTCCCGGTAAAGATAACGTGGTGGGGTACGTGGTTAACTCTTCAGCTGATTATTTCTCACCGCTTACCTACCCGCAGGAGCTTGACCTCGGCCTGCGCATTGCTCGCCTGGGTGAGAAGTCTGTGACGTGGGAGATTGGTGTGTTTGGTCAGGGTGCTGAGCTGAGCAGTGTAACTGGTCGATTTACCCACGCATTTGTCGATCGCGAAGCCAATAAGTCAGCGGTCATTCCTTCAAGCATTCGTAGAGCGATTGCGGCGCTGAACTTGCCCTCTGGTTCGTAGTTAGCCGTGTGAAATTTTCGCCCTCGCAGCGCTTGGATCCCTTGTACCCAAGAGAGTGCTGGCTCAGCAGGCTGGTATCGCACTTTAATTTACCGACGCCTTAAAAGTGTATTTCGATGGGATGCTATTGAGGTCTGTTGTCAGTCTTCTATGTCAGCCATGACTGCGCGCGATTTAAGTGCGTAGGCCAAAACGAGCACCGTGATGGCGCCAGCAAAAAAGGGTGGGTAGGCTGGGTCTAATTGGTACAGAGCGCCGCCTAGGATTGGACCGATAACGAAACCGGCTGCAGGGCAGGCGGTAATAAGACCGGCGGCACCACCTTGCTCGTCTCGACTCACTGAGAGCGATGCACCTGCCGCAATCGCGGGGCCGATTAAGCCCAGCCCAGCACCCATGAACGCCATACCTATAATCAATCCTGATAGTCCCTGCGCCGACGCGACAAAGCCTGCGGCGATTAGGTTGCAGACGAGGCCCACTCGAACGAGGTTCAATGCGGGACCCGCGTAACGTTGCGCGACGGTCAATTGTAGCGCCAGTGTGAAGAACGCTGAGACCATCAGCGCAGCGCCTGTGTATTGTGCTGTCTCCACGCC
>JAYOAN010000184.1:0-3056 GCA_038104285.1 Halieaceae bacterium | reverse complement strand
CGGAAATCGAGCTCCAGATCGTCGCTTACATTCCAAACAAGCCGGCCGCGTGCACTCGTGTCTTCAAGGTAATCAACCGTTCCTTTACCACCGGCAAAGCTATTGCTATAGAAGCCATCAGTCTCCCGTGTGCTGACGGCGATCCGGCCTGCAGCGTTGTCGCCAACTGGGCCGCTCAAGACCGCACGGGCCTTGTAACTGCTATTGTTACCGACACCTACTGCGACTTCAGCCTCGGCCTCATCACCAGGCTTCTTGGTGGTCACTATGATAGCGCCAGACACAGCATTTCGGCCGTAGAGAGCACCCTGCGGACCCTTCAAAACTTCAATCTGCTCAACGTCGAACATTTCTTCGTTGAAGCTGTTTGGGTTGGTACTCAAAACACCATCAACAACATACGCAAACGTCGACTCCGCATCTCGTGTTGAGACGATGCCGCGAATACTGACCTGAGTATCACCCACGTTTGCGGTATCCACCAACGTCACGTTAGGAATCAAACTAATGTAGTCACCCGCACGCTCGATGCCGGCGCGCTCGATCGTTGTTGCATCGATAGCACTGATTGCAATAGGAACCTCTTGCAGGTTCTCCGCACGCTTACGTGCAGTTACTACGACTTCTTCGATAGCAAAGCCAGACTCTTGTGACAGTGCCGTCGGGGCTTGAGTGGCCGCGGTAGCTGCCAAAACGGCAAGCAATAGCGGTGACTTTTTGTTCAACATGCGTTGACTCCTTTGTTGTTCTGCCGCTTACGCGGCCTCTTCAAAATAACAAGCGCTCTTCGCAAGGAAGAGCGCGAATCGCCGATCTGCTGGTTTATACGGTCAAAGTTAGAAAGTGGGTGCAACTGGTGCCGGCATGTGTGTCTCTGCTTCACAGCGGCTTCGCAGCTCTTCAACAGTACCACCGCGGTTGAAGAGTGCGATGTCACTGCGATCGGCAACAAGCTGATCACGCAGAGCGGTGGTAGCCTCGGCATTCACCGCGCCGTCTTCAATAACAACACCGTAACGTCGTGCACCTTCCGCGGTGACTAAACCTCGGTCGACGTCAATCTTCACCAACTCAGCATCGCGCGCAAAGGGGTCACCCCAGCCGCCGCCACCCCACGTGTTGAAGTAGAGAACATCGCCTTCTTTGACCTTGATGCCTTCGACCTTCGCGGGTAGCCACTCCTCGCTACCATCGGTGCGAACAAGCCGCTTGGTCGAGCGACGACCTGTCTCACCACCCAACACACCCCAAGGGTAGGTTAGCCAGCGCTCATCATGGATACCGATTTGCCCATCCGCCAAGAAGCGGTAAGCCACCGATAGTCCATTACCTCCACGATGCAGTCCGGCACCGCCTGAATCAGGAATGGTCTCGTAGCGCTCGATGCGCAGAGGGAAGTAAGACTCGATAAATTCATTCGGGACGTTAGTAAAACCTGGCCACAGGCTGTGCCCGTCGGGCCCGTCTCCCACTGGCCTTCCGGGAACGCCACCAAAGCCGATCTGGAATAGCTGGAACCACTCACCTTTCTTGTCATAGCCACTGTAGAAAAGGTGTGGCGAGTCGGAGAAACCGGCAGCGTTGAGCATCATCTCAGGTGCGCCCATCCCAAGAAGGGCACCCAGAATGTCGAAGATCCGTCCGAGTGCGTGTGTGCGCCCTGAGAGCGCCGCTGGATATTTGGGCTTCAACAGCGTGCCCTCGGGAATACGAACATCGACAAGGTCGTAGAACCCATCATTGAAGACAATTTGTGGATCGACTACGTTAATCGTGAACGAGCCGAAGAACATTTTGAACATGTCCTCATTAAGGAAGAAGTTCACTGAGCTCTGCGCTTGCGGATCAGTTCCCGCAAAATCGAAGATGGCTTTGTCGCCCTCCCGCCAAAGCGTGCACTTGATCTTGTAGGGACCCATGCCCATGCCGTCGTCGCAAATGTAGTCTTCGAACTCGCGCGGCTCTTCAGGAATGAACATGCCAATGATGTGCTTCATGGCGTCGTAGTTGCGCTGCAACATGGTGTCCATGGTCGAGTACAAGACGTCATCGCCAAAGCGCTCTGCCAACTCGACGACCCGCTTGGCCGCGGTGTTACACGCAGCAACCAGAGCGTTCAAGTCGAAGCGGTTCCACTGAGGCGTGCGCACGTTGTGCAAAATAAGCTCGAGGAGATCTTCTTGAAGCACACCTTTTTTATAGAGCTTGGTAGGTGGAATACGAATGCCTTCCTGGAAAATAGTCGTCGCCTCAATCGGAATCGAGCCCGGCACCATGCCGCCATTATCAGACATGTGACCAAACATCGCCGACCAAGCGATATGACGACCATTCCTAAAGATAGGGACCAGCACCACCCAATCGGGAAGGTGCGATACCGCCGCATTACAAAGGTAAGGATCGTTCGTGAGGATGATGTCACCCTCTTCGATCTCGGCGTCGTAGGCGCTCAAAAACGGGCCGATAAACGAGCCGAACTGACCGACGACCATCTTGCCTTCAACATTGGCAATCATGGGGAAGCAGTCGCCTTGCTCGCGGATGCCCGGTGACATCGCGGTGCGGAACAGAACCGCATCCATTTCTTCACGCGCATTGCGAAGCGCATTTTCGATCAAATCAACCGTTACCCCATCGACATCTACCGACTGAAGCGCCTGGTTATTGGTCTGAATAATCGTTGCAGTCATCTTACGTCCTCCCGATTACGCAGGCTGGATGAGCAAATTGCCCACCGCATCTACGGTTGCTGAATACCCTGGTAAAACGACCGTGGTCGAGTCCATCTCAGAAACGATCGCCGGCCCGGCGACGATATCCTCGGCGCCAAGGCGCCCGCGGTCATAAATACCCGCGTCGTGCCAATCTCCCTCGTAGAAGAATCGGCTCTGGTGAATCAGTGCACCACTGACATCGCCCGACCCTTTGGGAATCGATATATCGGCCTTCAAGGTTACTGAAGCGCCAACAACGGCACGGATCATTAAAATCTCGTGTCCATCGCCCAGCTTGAAGGTAAATAGCTGCTCGTGCTCTGCGTCGAATTGATCCGTGAG
>JAYOAN010000183.1:0-3066 GCA_038104285.1 Halieaceae bacterium | reverse complement strand
CAATCAAAGCTTTGCGGTTTGGTAGACTACTGCTGTGGCGATCTTGACACCCGCATGGGGTCGTCAATGGCGATGATTACTGGTTCTAGATCAGCGGGGCCTGGCTCGGCATACCGGATTTCGTCAAAGGGTTCTGGTCCAGGGCCTCCGGGGTTGTAGAAGGCCCGGTAACCGCCTGCAACTGATGGGATCTCAACGTGCGTAACACTCCGCGCCGCATCCAGATCGCCACTAAGAACGATGTCAATTTTTTTGGTGATTGGCAACGCATAATCTGTAGCAACAAAAAAGCACAGCATCCCTGCTGGGAAAACGCGGATTCTTATGTGGCCGATCTCCTCGGTTATAAGCGCCTTCCGCCAGACAGTCCCTCTCACTTGCCGGTTTCGTTGGTGTAGACTCGCATCATTCATAAAAACAACCTCGAGTCTTTATCCATGTCTGAAAAATCTATCTCATGCCGCGCTAAATCGATTAGTTCGTTTGTTTTGGGTGCATTGTTGCTGGTGAATCCGGTGACAGGGCTGGCATCCTTAGAGACCAGTAAGCCTGAGGCGCAGGGCGTTTCGAGCGACAAGCTGCAGCGTTTATCAGAGCTCTCGCAGCAGTATGTTGACGACGGCCGTGTCGCGGGCATCGTCAATCTTGTCGTTCGTAATGGAGAAGTCATTCACTACGAGGCAACAGGTAATCGAGGGGCCGACAATCCCTCGCCAATGCAGGTAGATGACCTGTTTCGCATCTATTCGATGACCAAGCCGATTACAGCGGTTGCTGCAATGCAACTTTACGAGCAGGGCAAGTTTCAGTTGACTGATCCGGTAAGCAAGTTCGTGCCTGAACTCAAGGATCTTAAGGTTCTTGATGCCTCAGGCGCGTTCGTACCTGCTGCCCGAGAGATGACAATGCATCAGCTCCTTATGCACACCACAGGAATGTCGTATGGCTTTGCAGCGGCTACCGATGCGGTGGACCAGCGCTATGCGATGGCCGATCTGTGGGCCTCTAAGGACCTTGATGAGTTAGCCGCGCGTATTGGCAAGCTTCCTTTAAAGTTTCATCCGGGAGATCGCTGGCATTACTCAGTGGCGGTCGATATCACGGGCGTGGTGGTTCAGCGTTTGTCGGGACAGCCCTTTGACGAATACCTTGAGGAGCATATCTTTGCACCTTTGGGTATGACTGATACCTTTTTTGAGGTTCCCGAATCCGAGCGGGAGCGTTTTGTTCCCAACCATTTCCTCAACCCCGAAACAGGCGCGCTAACTAACACCAAATATGCGCCACCACCGTTCTCCTATCGTGATGGCGTTGCCATGATCGACTACTTTGACGTGTCACTGTTCTCGGGTGGCGGTGGCTTGGTTTCTACAGCCATGGATTACGCAAAGTTCTCGGAGATGATGCGTCGTGGTGGGTCGTTCAACGGGGCTCGTATTCTAGGACCCAAGACCGTAGCGTTCATGACTAAAAATCACCTGGCTGAGGATTCTATGTTGGATTCGTGGGGTGAGAAGCCAACCGATGACATCGGTCGTCCTGGCTTTGGCTTTGGTCTGGGCTTTGGTGTGGTCACTGACTCCACAGCGATTAGCATCATGGGTAGCGACGGCGAGTACAACTGGGGTGGAGCAGCAGGAACGGTGTTCTGGATTGACCCGGTTGAGGAGCTTGTGGTGATCAGCATGATCCAACTTATGCAGAGTCCCTGGCCACTTCGCTCCGATGTGAAAGTGGCGGTCTATCAGGCGCTTACTGAAACTTACGAGTGATTCCGAAGAGATCTAGTCGGAGCAGGGTTTTGATCAATTCAAAACCCGGTAGCCCCTTCCGCGCAAACATTGCTTGATTACTTGTTCAACCTCGCGGCTGCCTTCTCGGGCGCCGCCCACACCACCCGTGACGGCGCCAACACCCGCACCACGCTCAGCGGAGTTTGAGCGGCGGTTTAATATCGCACCAATCGCACCACCAACAACGGCGCCGCCGATTGCGCCTCTTGCGATTTTCTCTTCACGATTAACCTCTGCAGCATACTGCTCACACTCAGCCTTGTCGGCCGCGTATTTCGCCATGTCGACGCCTTTGCGATCGATGATGGGTGCGTCAACGAACGGGTCGGAGGTCGCGCAACCTGTGAGCAGAGTGATTACTACTAAGAGAGAAAACTTTTGCACGTGATGCTCCTTGAAAGTTGTTAGTCACGATCGAGCCGACTGTCTAGTGTGTATACGACTATGACCTTTACCCTCCGTCGGTTGAAGGGGAAAAGTTACAGTTTGAACAGAGTCAGTCGACTACTAGCAAGCGACAGTTGAAGAAGCTCTGGGTGTTCGCGGTGGCTCTACGACTTCGCTCTGACAATTTTGGCGACACTTTGCGCAGTTGCCAGCAAATTACCTTCCTCATCGAGGAGTTCTGACTCCAAAAAGACGGTTTTAAAGGTCGCTTGACGAATCCAACCACGTGCAAATACAGCACCTTTTTCACCGCGAGTAACCGCATGGTACCGGGTCGTTACCTCATAGCTTGAAAGCGCAACCACACCTTCCTCTGCGAGATGCGCAAAAACAGCATGCGACATCGCCGCATCCAACATCACCGTAATAAACCCGCCTTGAACCACGTCAATGGAGTGACAGTGATCCTTGGTTGGGCGGAATTCAAACGTGCAGCTTTGTTCATCACGGTCACTGCCAATAACACGACCATTAAGCAACTCGATAAATGGCGGGCGATTACTGTTTAAACGCTCGATAGGGTCGTCATTGCTCATATTTGATTCCCGAAGTTGTAGTTAACAAAACGCGCGCCATGGTAACGTCACTGCCTACAAACTAACAGGACCCTATCGATGCTTACCGCTGTACAAACCATGTTGGATCTTCAGGACAAAATGAATACCAAAGTTCATCCAGAGTGGCGGGAGCAGGGCTATGAGTGGTACCGCGCAGCGTGGATAGAGTGTGCGGAATTAATGGACCACGCTGGCTATAAATGGTGGAAACACGCAGAGCCAGATATCGAGCAGATCCAGCTAGAGGTGGTTGATATTTGGCACTTTGG
>JAYOAN010000022.1:0-16264 GCA_038104285.1 Halieaceae bacterium | reverse complement strand
AAGTGCTCAAGCGTCATGCGGTGATCCGCTCTGGGACTAACACGCTGCAGATGCTCAAGAAGGTCGATGAAGCGTGCGGTCGCGGCGTCACCATTACTGTGTGCGTGGATTTGGAACCCGGCGTCCCAGAAGGTCTTCGCAAAGGCTTCGAGGGTAGGTACATCCTCCATCCAGACACCCATATGACCGTCTAAGTATCCGGGCGCCCCCATTTGCGAGAGCCCCGAGAAGATGGCGCCATCGATCATAAGCTTGAAGTGGTTACCCACCGTCACTTGGTCATCGTTCATCGTTTGCCATTCGCGGACTTCAGCGAGCGCTTCCTCCGCCGTTTTCTGGCGTGTGATGAAGTCGGTAATGATGGGTGTGAGGAGGACTCGAACACCAACAGGGTCATTGGCCACCGCAGCCTTTACTGCCTGAATCTCACCGACGGGGTTGCCGAAAACGCCGGTGCCCATATCTGCCGCCGTAGTCACCCCTGACTCATGCATCATCGAGAGGAAATTCTGCATGCCTTTCATGTAGCGGGCGGGCTCAAATAAAAATTGCATCCGCGGAAAGACAGCTCTCAAGCCTAACTCATAAAAATGTCCGCGCTCCCAGTCGGCGCCCTCATGAATGGCCTCGGCATCTTCCTCAGTAACACCAAGAAGGCTCCAGGCCGCGTCATTCCCGATCAGCTCATGAAACGATCTATGCCAGATCATGACTGGCACATCGCCAAACCACTCGTTCAGGTCTTCACGCCACACCTCGCCATGCCAGAGCGGGTGGTAACCAAAGGCAACAAAAGGCACGTCTGTGCTGTTGTGCTCCGATACGAGATTAACCAAGGCACTTTTATAGCCCTCGGGCGTCGTGGCGCCTGGGAAATCGCCTGTGGGCAGATACCAATCGTCGGGTGCGAGAAAGGGGAACTGTGTGAGCACTGCCGGCAGCGTCGGGTGCACATGTGGGTCGATGAGACCGGGCGTCATCACGTACTGCTCGAACTGCCGGTCGATCCGCGCACCGCGCAAGGCGATGAGCGGCGCTAAACTTTCGAGATCACCCACCGCGAGAACCTTTCCATCTTCAACTGCAACCGCTGTTGCTTGAGGAAGTGCAGGCTCCATGGTGCGGATGAGCTTTGCGGTGTAAACAACCGTCTCAGCGTTTGCCTGATTAGCTGTTATTAAAAACAGTATGCCTACTAGAGCTTTTATTATTTGCATTTTCTCGACCTAAAAACATCGAAGACCCAGATGCTTGGGCCCATGACCAAGTGTGGCAAGGCGCACGCTTAAAGTACACAGAGGGTATGATAGGTGCTACGGACTTATGCGCTATTCCGCGCGGTAAATGCTTCAGAGTTTTGGCTTTCTAGGATGGGCCCCTCATGGTCTCCGCCACGATACGTGGTGAGCTTGTGCGCGAAGCTATAAATATTTCTTATCAATTGCCTCCACATTTATTCATTTCAAATAAGATCCCTCGTCCGATAGCGTTGTCGCGACAGTAACGAGTGGTATTGAGTTGCCGAACGGCGCTCAGCCATTCACAAAAATCCCTTGCATAGGTTTCTGAAATGAAAGTTTCTCGTGATTTTGCGACTTCCCTAACGGTCGGTGCCTTCCTTCTCATGTCGGTTACGGGTGTTTTGATGTTTTTCCACCTTGATATGGGGCTGAATAAAACGGCACACGAATGGACAGGACTGGTCTTAGTAACCGCGGTAGCGCTTCATATTGTCGTTAATTTTGTCGCTTTTAAACGTTATTTCCGATTGTGGCAAGGGCGTGTCCTTATCGGAACCTTCACGGTCTTATTAGTTTCAAGTTTTGTCTTTGGCGGTTCAGGTAAGCCACCCTATATTGTGGTTGTTGACGAACTAGCTGCTCGGCCGTTATCAGAGATTTTGCCGTTGACCAGCGAGGCACACCTTGGGCGAGTGCTCACCGAGGCGGGCTTAACTACTTACTCCCATGACGACACGTTAGTTGAGTTAACCCAGGGAAATTTCGGCGTTCAGATGGTGATTCTCGAAAAACTCCTTGTCGAACACTAAAACAGCCAACAAGCAGCCGATTTAGTCTGCGAAAGCGTGTTTCAAAAAACGCATTACTGCTGAAGTGTGTCAGTTTTTCAATGGAGTAAACCCGGCGATCAGGACTCATGGTTAATCTACTAATGCTCGCTTGTGCATTTAGCAGTATCAGTGAGCGCTCACTGCATTAAATCACGCCGACTGGGGTGGCGCCTCGTCGAATCTCTGCGATTCTTTTTTTGGATCGTTGGTAACGGTTTATGCCCGCCTTGCAGCAGGTGGCCTGATCAGGTGTGCGAACGCGTTTGTGTTCCGATGGCGGTACTTTACTCAGTGTTGGGAATTCTCAGTGTTTGGAATCTTCATTCGGCTGGCGTCGTATTTTGCTAAGTCCTCGTCTTGAGGCATCGTGACAGCGTTAACTGTCAGTCCAATTGCGTCGGCACCCTGATGCACCAACCTCGAAGTTGAGGGGTTTAAGTATCACAAAACTTTTTGCTTCGGATAAATCAAATTAATTATTTTTTTGCTTTAGCTGAATATACGGTTCTGAAACGTGGTTTGTATTTTTGGATTTCACTTGACCCTGCGTTTTCCGCAGCACGATCCAGGAGAAAAAAATGAGAATAAAATCGAAGTTAAAAGCCATTCCCCTCGCGATGCTGGCGAGTCCATTCGCCGTTGCTGAGCCCGTTCTGGAGGAGGTTGTAGTCACAGCAGAGCGCAGAGAAACGAGTTTGCAGTCAACGCCCGCTGCTATCGTTGCGCTTACCGGAGAGTCCATTGAGTCCGCTGGGATTAATAACTTAAATGAACTTACCTTGACCACGCCCGGCATCAGTATTTCGGGTATCAATCGTAATCAGCAATACGTTTCGATGCGCGGTAACGTTACCGAGGGCGGCGATGCAGGTTTGGCGCAATCTATCGGCTTCTTTATCGATGGGCTGTACTTTGGTAGGTCTTCCCTCTTCAATCAGAACCTGTCAGATATCGAGCGAGTGGAAATTTTACGCGGTCCACAAGGCACACTGTGGGGCCACAATATTGTTGGTGGCTCAATCAATGTCATCACGAAAGATCCTACAGAAGAGCTTAAAGCCAACTTGAAAGTGTCTACAGGGAAATACAGTCGTCGTGAAGTTTCAGGCGGTATTTCAGGTGGTCTCGCTGAGAACATGGCGGGGAGCTTGTCGTTCACGTCGGAGAAGGCTGATGGCTATGTGACTAACTTGGATAGCGGTCAGGATTTAAACTCTGAAGACGTCTATCTTGTCCGCGGTAAGCTCGTCTGGGATGTGGCTGAGAATTTCACTGCCAAGCTTACGGGCACGTATCAGAAGGACACTTCCGGCATGAATGCGAGGGTTTTCGTGCCGGGACCGGATGCGGTAATGAAGTTAGCTCCGCCTCCCGTACCCGTGCCGCCAGAAGCCCTCTTGGTCTTTGAAATACCGGAGAATTACGAAGAGGAGACATATCAGCGCTCGGCGATTGGTACCAACGATTTTGAAACCAAAGTATTGAGCCTTAGTTTGGACTACGCCCTGGACAACGGCATAACGCTCTCGAGTTTAACAGGGCGTATAGAGTCCAATGGCTTTGTTGATAATTTTGGCTTCTTCCCCTTCCCCGAGAGTTACGGAAAGATCGAGCGTGATCATGGGTATGAGGACGAAGCTTTCTCTCAGGAGTTTCGCATAGCTGGCGAGAGCGAGTCAGTCTTTTGGCAGGCGGGTGTGTACTACTACAACGCCAGTAATGTTCAAGCACAGTCAACAGGGAGCTCGGGGCTGCGGTTCACGAGGGGTGGTAGTAATAACGTTGCCGACCAAGAGGGTAACAATGATGGGGAGACTCGTTACCAGGATTACGCCGACTCTGACACGGAAAGCGTCGCATTATTCGGTCAAGCCACATGGGCAATTAACGATCAATTTAATTTGACCGCTGGTGTTCGACACACAAGAGTAGATAAAGACTTCCTTACGCGCATTGACGGCGAGCCGCATCGCAGATGGTTTGCGCGACGAGACCTTGATTGCTCGTCGGTTGACGCTCCAGAGCCGGTCTATTGTTTGATAGAGAGAAACGAGTCTTATGAGTGGACTGATACGTCTCCAAAAGTGACCTTGGATGGTTCCTGGGATAACGTCGGTCCCTTCGACACCCTAATGGCTTACGCCACCTATTCCGAAGGGTGGAAAGAGGGTGGATTTCAGTCGCCAAACTCATCAATTCAGGCGGTTGACTTGTTCAGGATTGATCCCGAGTCCGCCGAGAATCGTGAGATTGGTGTGAAATCGACCTTCTGGGACGGTCGGGCCACCTTCAATCTTACTGTTTTTAATACGGAGTACATCGGTCAGCAAACATCGCAGATTGTTGACGATCAATTGCTGACCTTTAATCTGGATTCAGAAATTGATGGCGTTGAACTTGATGGTGCGTTGGCAGTAGCTGACTGGTTAACGGTCACCTATTCTGCGGCCTTCTACGACTCTGAATACGGGCCCGGCGCATCGATAGGACCTAACCCGGAGGATTCCGTTGCAGGCAACAATACGGTCTCTACACCGGACCAGAGTTATACCATTGGCTGGGATGCGAGTAGAGCGCTCAGCAACGGCGCTGAGGTGTTCTTTACCGGTAGCTACTCGTTTACTGACGGTGTTGAGTCTGACCCTGATAATGCGATTGCAGCAGCAGAGGCTGTGGGGCGTGACGTACTTCGATTTACGGAGTCTGAAATTCTCAACAGCACCTTGGGTTATCGCAAGGATAATTGGGAAATCGCTCTCTGGGGTCGTAACTTATTGGATGACTTTGTCATTACCAACGTCGCTAGTTTTGCCGACTTCTGGGTATTGAATGCGTGGGCAGCCGATGATCCTAATCTCGCCGTCTTTGAGGGAACGCCGGCCGAGCCTAGAACATATGGCGTGTCAGTGAGTTATAGCTTCTAAGCCTCTGGTCTTGCGACTACTGATGGCGTCGTCACAAACTTGTGACGACGCCATTTCTTTTTTATCTGAGGGAACCTTATGAAAATAAAAACAGGTCGGACTCTCGTAGCTGCACTTTTTGGGGTGCTTCTTAATGCGGCGGCGTGGGCTGGCGAGTCAGAAAAGCCGCTCAACTTTTTACTAATTGTTGCTGACGACCTTGGCTATTTGGACCTCGGGGTATTTGGCAGTGAGATTGAAACGCCAAATATCGATCAGCTTGCGAACGAAGGCGTTGTTCTTACTAACTACCATACCGCGCCCATGTGCGCGCCTTCTCGCGCGGAGCTAATGTCGGGAACGGACCACCACCTCGCTGGCCAGGGTCTAATGGACGTAAATGTAGATATGCGCCCCGGATATGAAGGTTACCTCAATGGTCGCGTCGTATCGTTAGCGTCTCGGCTGAAGCGCGTTGGCTATCACACGTTTATGACTGGGAAATGGCACCTTGGTCAAGGTAGCGATCAGAGCCCGCGAGCGCGGGGCTTTGAAAGGAGCTTTGTAACGCTCGCTGGAGGCGCCAGCCATTATGGTGACCAGATTGGGGTGCTCAAGGATACGAGAGCCAAATATCGAGAGGATGGTAATCTGGTCGATAATTTACCGGAGGATTTTTACTCGAGTGATTACTACACCGATAAAATGCTCGAGTTTCTTAGAACACAGGAAAATGACGACAAGCCATTTTTTGCCTACTTAAGTTTCACGGCGCCGCACTGGCCCATACAAGCTCCTGAGGCTGACGTCGCGAAGCAAAAGGGGCGCTATAACGACGGATATGACGTCTTGCGTCAGAAGAGGTTCGAGGCGTGGAAGTCACGAGGTTTTTCGCGAGCCGATCTCAAGCCGCCATTACTGACGAAAGATCACAGAGCTTGGACTGACCTTACGCCCGATGAGCAAGCAAAAAGCGCCAGGACCATGGAGGTCTATGCCGCAATGGTTGCACGTATGGATAAGCAGATCGGCCGTGTATTTGATTACTTACGCAAGAGCGGTCAGTGGGAAAACACGGTCGTTCTTTTTCAATCTGACAATGGACCGGATGCTACTACCGGTAACCCTGCGTTTACCGTCGGCGATAACCGGTTGGATAATATCGGTCGCCCCGGTTCGTGGGCTTACTTGGGGCCCGGCTGGGCGTCAGCCGGATCCGCGCAATATTTTTTACCAAAGTCGTACGCAGGTGAGGGTGGTCATCGTGTACCCGCCATCGTCAGTGCGCCGAACTTGCGTGCTACGCAGACACAAAGTGATGCGCTCATAGCAATCTATGATGTGGCTCCTACCTTTTTGGAATTGGCGGGTGCAAAGGTGAATCCTGCATCAGAAGATGAGCAGGTGCTGCCTGTAACTGGGCGATCCTTTGCCGCACTAATTGATGGAAGAGAATTCGTTGATGCGCGTGGCGCAAATGATGCTTTTGGACGTGAGCACTCGGGAAATGCATCCATCCAAAGAGGCGATTGGAAGCTTTTGTGGGTGGGTGATCAACCAATGTATTTGGGTGTGAAACGGCCCGGACCACCACCCATGTCTGGTCGCCCCATGGACCAAGCGCGTTTCGATCGGGGCGCACCGGCGGGCACGCCGATTGGCAGTGGCGGTCCGTGGAGGCTGCATAACCTTAAAGACGACCCTTCCGAGCGTGAAGATCTATCGGCGCAATACCCGGATATTGTTCAGGCCTTGTTAAAAGAGTGGGACCAGTTCGTGGAAGAGAATGGCGTCATGGTTAAATCCGGATATGGTGACCCCGCGCACTAAGTCGAAATTTAGTTGAGATCTGGCAACTACTTGAAATCGAGCGTGAAGTTTTAGCGTATCGTGCGTAACGAGTCCTGGAAAAAGCACCCAACGTGGTAGTTAGTGTGGACTTGATGAAACCACCGTTGCTCTACTCCACGTGAGCGGTGAGGCCACATCAATCTGTGGTGCCCATCTAATCAGGCGTTATTCGCAAGCAGGCATTGTTTGGGTGCTTTCCTGTCAGTGCGGGCGCTCTTTGTTTGTGCGTTGCTCTTGCTCTAGCAGCGATTGAACGATTCTCCTCGCTAAGGATGCGGGCCTGTCGGCAATGACAAGTAGCTCTTTTTGGTGGGTAGACCCAAATTCAACGCGCTCCTCCAAAATTTCAAGCGCCTCCTTGTCCTGCTGTCTAATTTTAATGTCAGACGCTTGTTGAAAGTCATCCAAGTCAGTATCACCTTGACGAAAATTGCGAACAGACAGACCAAAGTAGTGAGTACTTGTCTCTGTCTCAGGGGTAATGCCATGGAGCAAATACAATGCACCAAGGCCATCAGGAACATGGTCGTGACCGTCAATAGCTAAGGTAATTGGCAAGCTGGTTCTAACCAGCTCAGGCCCGTAAAAGTCCGTTAGTGAGAGGAAGTCGGATAGCCCTTCGAAACGCATCGCTTCACCGAAAACCCGTTCGTGAAGGTCTGAAAATGGCACCTTCGCTGTCCGCCGAACGCACAGGCTCTTTTCTTTCTGCGTAATCTCTATGTTTGGCGCTCTCATGGATTCGCCTCCACCTATGTGATGATGGATATAGGGGAGGTGGGTGAGATCCATTAGGTTGTCTATGAGTAGTTGAGAACGACACCTCAGAAGAAAGTAGTTTGGTGAGCTATCCCACCACCCATCGACACCCAAACCAAAATCCTCGTAGGGTGGAATAGTTTCTACAGTGCTTTTGTCACTGTCACCCATCCAGATCCAGCAAAATGGTCCTCGTTCTTTTATAGGATAGGTTGGCTGGCAAAATTGTGCGCCGGTATTTTGCGACGGGATATCGACGCATTTACCGTGTTCGTCGAATGCGAATCCATGATACCCACACACGAGTCGGTCACGTTCTACCTTGCCTTTCGCAAGGGGGAAGTATCGGTGTGGACAAAGTCCATACATGGCGACGGGCTCACCATTTTCCTTTCGGTACATTGCCACGGGAGTGCCCAATATGGTTCGCTCCATCGGCTCGTGAGTGATCTCGTGCGAAAATGCAGCAATATACCAACGATTACGCACCATTCCCGATGTTGTCTTGAAGGGATACATAACCGTACTATGACGTCCTCTCGCCGACCAAGCCAAGTAAGTCGGCCGCATTGCCGCCTGCCAAACGTTTGCGTACATCGTCCGGCAGCTCAGCTAAGAATCCCACAGGATCAGGTTCTCCCATATCAAATGGGTAATCCGTGCCGAGGCACAATTTTTCAACTCCGTGACTGGCTATGAGATGCTTCAATTCGGTCTCATCAAACACGAGTGTATCGAACCAGATTTTTCGTAAGTAGGAGGATGGCGGTTTTGTAATATGTTGACGACAATCTTCACGTGCTCGGAAAGCATGATCCATTCGCCCCCAATAGCTTGGTAAATATCCTCCACCGTGAGCCACGCAAAGCTTTAGGCCTGGGTGTTTATCAAGTACTCCCCCAAAAATCAGATGGCTTAGGGCGATGGTCGACTCAAGCGGGTTACCAATAATATTGTTGAGGTAATGTTCACTTAGTCGCTCGCCGTGCGTGAACCCCAGTGGATGAATGAAAAGAAGAACGCCGAGCTCTTCTACCGCCCTGAAAAACGGCAGGTACTTAGGATCCGCTAGCTCGCGACCATCCACCGACGTGCCGATTTCAATCCCCCTCATTCCACAATCTTTAATGCAGCGATGCATTTCACAGATCGCCATCTCAACATTTTGTAGAGGTACAGTTCCAATGCCGACTAAGCGCTTAGGATGGCTTGCAACCGCTTCAGCAATGTCGTTGTTTATCGTTTCCGCAAGGGATCGACCGAGTTCAGGCGGCGTAAAGTAAAAATATTGTCCGGGGTTTGGGCTCAATGCCTGAACATCCACACCCTGGGAGTTCATATCTTCGATTCGCTCTGATACGCCGTTGAGTTTAGATCCAATTCTCTGAAACATTTTTGCGTTTATTGCATCTGAGGCCTCACAGGAGAATGGCATTCCTCTCGGTAGATCAGGGAATTCTTCTCTGACCATGGCATCAGCACGAGCAACATTCATATGTGCATGAATATCGACAACGAGATGATCACCTCTCTGCGCGACCACCAATGGCGATGAGGTATGTTCGCAGGTCATCTAACTAGCAAACGCTTTAGGAAGTGGCCCATAGAAACATTCGCGCCCATGAGTTTCTTCGGCGACGATGACGTTTCGCTGTCGGCCCAGATAATTGATTTGACTCTCGATTACATCACCAGGTTGCAACCAGCGATTTCCGTGTGATGCGCCGTTGCCGGGTGGGGATCCTGTTGAAAGCAAATCTCCGGGCATCAGTCGAATACGCTCAGAAGCATAGGATAAGAACTGTTGCGGATTGAAGATCATGTCGGTGACGGGCCAGTCCTGCATAACCGTGCCATTTAGTTTCAGTTCTATGCGTAGCTCTGAAAATTCCACAAATTGCTTAGGAACGATGAACGGACCAAATACCTTGAAAGTAGGCTGATGCTTACTTACCCAGTCAAACTCAAAACGCACATCACTGCGACGTGCTTCATCAACCGTCCCCAGGTCGTTCACTGCCACGTATCCTGCGATTAGCGACTCAGCTTCGTCAGGTGTTACGTAACGTTCTGAACCGCCAACAATGACACCAAGCTCCATTTCCCAATCGGGATGTTCACCAATGAGGGGTAACTGGATCTCATCATTTGAACCAACTAGCGATGAATGCAGGCCAGTCCAGAAAAAGGGCATGCCCTCTCGTGCTCGCCGGTCAACTTCCTCGAGATTTCGCTGAAAAAAGTCTTCGTCGCTCTCACCGGGTTTGCGTCTGTCCTGGTTAAATTTATTGTGGGTCATCATTTCGGCAACATGTTGGCGATAATTTGATCCAGCAAATAGCATGTTGGGGTGAGCCAGGCAGGGGTGACAAGTAAGTTCAGAGAAAGACTCTCTTATGGTTTCTTGTCTCTCTGCAATGTCGACTAGTCTGTCGAAATTCTCATTCCAATTGTTAAAAATGGCGTGGGTATCGTAGAACTGATTAGAAAGATCGATGACACCGCCATCAGGTAGGACGAGGCCAGGGAACATTCCGCTACCCTGCTTGGCATAAGTTCCAATGCCAAAGGAGCCCTTTGCTAATCCAGTAACGTCGTTAAAGGTTGTCATACTAGTATCCTCGGCTGGTGGGGGGCTTAAATGAAATAGCGCTCAGGTCCATCACTCAACCAAACGTCCATCTCGGTTTTGCTTATATCGTGGAGGTGTGCGCCATCTGCCTCACGAAATTGATCGGTATCGGAATACGTCTCAAAGCGCGTTCCATCCGCTGGGCTTTTCCAGACATCAAAAATGTGGCATCCCTCTGGGTGTCGGCCAACGCCCCAAACGAGTTCATAGTCTTGATCTTTCAGAAAGCGGTGAGTTCTGAATTGCGCCTCAAAATCTTGAACCTCAAAAGAGATGTGGTGGCAACCGGTGGTTTCTTCATCCTGCATAAAGGCAATGAGATGGTGATCCACATATTCATCGCCGCGATTGAGTCGATGGAATCCGACAATTCTCGCATCAGGCATTCCAGGAACATGGAATGTATCGCTTGGAATAATACCTAGTTTCTCTCTGTACCACTCGGCGGTTACGTCATAGCTCTTAACGAAAATTGCAAAATGCCCAAGCTTCCAAAGGCGTGCCGGGCCAAGATCTCGAGTCGCTTGTTTTCGACCTCGACGCACAATGTTGTAGGGAGTGTTGAGCACAAGTTCGGAATATTTGATGTCCTCAGCAACGCGACGTTCTACACCATCGACGATTAAGACTTGATACCCATTGGGGTCGGTCAGTTCAACTGCCCGAGCAGCACCGGGAATTAGCGAAGGGTCAAGTTCTAGTGCACCGTGTTCAGCGATTGCAGCGTCTAACGTTGAGGTGTCGTCTGCTTCGAAAGCCGCTCCTATAAAGGCGTCTTTCTCACTCTTGAAGGCAACGTAAGCTGCTAGGTCGCCTCCCTGCGTCCTCATTACCAGGTACTCATCTGTTCGCTCTTGCGTGATGAGCCCAAAATTGCGTGCAAACGCTTCTTGCGCATCGAGGTCACACACGTTGAACCTAACCTGATTTAGAGCTTTGATTGCCATTTGATCTCCCCAAAAATAACCGATCTACAAGCTGAGGGTGAGTGATGTTTATTGCGTAAGTGCCGCTTTACAGTCCTCACTGCGCTACCACTGCGCATGCGTCTTCTTCCAGTTCACACAGTACGATCTAGATCACTATTAAAAAAATGAATTTATTTAATTTTCCGCATAGAAATCGTTAATATGATTTTGCGTGTACGGAAGCTGTGGGGGAGGGGGCATGAGATTAGAAAAGCTAGATTTAAATCTGTTGGTTGTTCTGGAGAATCTCCTTCAGACCCACAGCGTCTCACAGACGGCAAATGAGCTGTATGTCAGTCAGCCAACGATCAGCGCGGCGCTCCGGCGATTGCGCGAATATTTTGATGATGAACTCTTTGTGCAGGTTGGGCGAAATATGGTTGCGACACCGCAATGTATTGCGTTAGCACCCGCCGTGACGGAGTCGCTGGACTTAGTTCGTTATAAGATTGTGAAGGCCGGACCTTTTCAACCAGGCGCATCGGAACGTCGCTTCCGAATTGCCGCTTCAGACTATGTTTTCGACGTTTTGTTAGCACAGGCACTAAGAGATATTCACCGGATTGCCCCTCAACTCGAGTTTGAAATCATACCCGTCACCAACGAGACGACGCAGCAGTTCAATAAGGGACATGTTGATATATTAATTACGGTCAGGGAGTACGTCGTAGCGGGGCATCCAAGCAGATTGCTCTTTTGTGACGACGATGCCCTTATCGCCTGGGACCAAGGTGTCTACGCGTCAGGCGTGTCTGTCTCCCAATTTGAAACCGCAAATTTTGCCACCGTCAGATTTGGTGCGGATTTGCAGCCTAGCGTCGGAGATATACATCTAGATCAGATGGGGGTTCAACATAAAACAAATATGCAGGTGACGAGTTTTTCTGCCTTACCAGCAGCCGTTGTTGGTACTGACCGATTGGCTATTTTGCATGGCCGCCACGCTAAAGTGTTCCGTGATTGGTACCCTGTAAACGTTCATCCTATGCCAGTTCAGAGCCATCAGACGGAAGAGGTTATACAATGGCATCGGCTACGTGAAAACGACTTGGGTATTTCGTGGCTATTGGAAAGGCTTACGGCTGCAGCGGATGGCCTGCCATAGCTAAGCGTGCTTTGGTGCGAACCAGTTTCCGAAGTGGGGGTCTGATCAACGGCATTACGCCCCAGTAGCTCGCCTCTAGATACGGGAACCTTGAGGTTGCGTCTGGGGAATCGTCAGTCCGATACTTAGATAGACAGATGCCAAACGCACACTCAATTTGAAGAGTAAAAACGCTGTGTTTCCTGAGTAAATACCTATTTTCAGGCTCAGTGAAGGGGCTTATTCCCTGGCTTTTCTTGCAAATGCCATTGAAATCACTGCCGCAACGCCAGCAAGCACCGCATACAGCAGAATTACATTGATAAGACTGCCTCCCAGTTGTCCGCTAAGTGCGATTGCAGCAAGGGGTGCGAGGAATTGACCGAAAAAGAATGTCCCTGTCCATAAGCCCGTTCCGCGCCCTCGGAACGAGACTGGCAATACTCTTAGTATCCACGCCAAAAGACACGGGAGCAGGACACCAACGCCGACGCTGGCAAAGAAAGCAGCGGCAGCACGGGTCTGCAGATCCTCAGAAAAGCCAAGCGCTAAATACCCCATGCTGGCAATACCAAAGCCCACAACGAGTAGGGCAGGGCCTGACCAAGATCTTAAGCGATTGAAGATAAACGAGCCGGTAACGTGACCAATGTTAACGCCCGCGCCAGCCATACCAATAACGGCAGGTGAAGTGACACCAATATCCGCCAGTAGGGGGCCGAGTTGAACGACAATAGTGTAAAAGAGCATCGACGCGCAGAGTGTTACCGCAGCTAAGGGCAACACCTCGCGGAACGGGAACGCCTCCTCAGATTGCTCTGTCTCATCCCCATCCGCGGGCTCGAATAAAAAAAGTGCAACAAGCACGGCCGCGGGCAATGCAATGAGATACAAAAGGAAAGGACCACGCGAACCCAGTGCCTCACCGAGAGCACCGCCTATTGCGATTAGAAAGATCGCTGAGAAACTGATGGCTGCGACTTGCAAGGCAATCCAGCGCTGTCTTTCCTCGCCGGTAAAGTAATCACCAATCATGGCTGTAGCGACTGTCATAAGCACCGCTTCTGTCAGTCCAAGTCCGACACGGGCTACGATAATTTCCTTTAAGCCCGTCAAAAACCAAGGCAACAGACCGAGAATCGCGTACAACACGAGGGACGCGACTAATATTCGCTTACGCCCGATGCGATCAGACAGCCAGCCAGCAAACGGTGAAAAAATGGCTACACACAAGGCTGGCACAGTAAGTGCGGTTGGGACGAGGAATTCTGACCCCGGAACTGCGGCAAATTCCTTACCCAGCAGTGGCATGACCGGGACCAATGACACGATAGCCATTACCGGTAGCACGGCCACCATCACAAGGATAATTCCATGCAGGGTGGTGGCTGTGGGCGGGTGAATGTTCGCGTTTATAGTACTCATGCTGATCTCCATCTCATGAACGATATTTTTTTGTGATTTTTCAGCGATTCCTTGGAGAGTCACAGGATGGGTCTAGCCTCCCCGTGCGTCTACTCACCTGCTTCCAAGCCTCAGTGGGAAGCGCGCGGCAATCAGGTTGCTCAAACACAAATCGTTGGGGCAACGTAGCTTCTGCAACCATCGGTTCCAGACTAAAGACCTGATTGCAATTGAAACAATAAATTTTGTGAATTCATACAAATAGTCTTTCTTAATATATGGCTCGTGTTTCAGACGTGGCTGTAGGCCACGCCGGGACGGAGTATGCACAGTTTGTTATGAGACTTGGATATTGACGGACTCTTCTGTCTTCGCATCCTGAGATTTGATCGACTTGTGTCTATCCTCGCTTACTCCGTGCTTCCAATAACTTGAGACATAGAGGTTAGGCTTACCCACAGACCGTTCATACTTGAAATACCGCCTAAGAAGGCGCATCGACTCGAACTCACAGGCGGCCCAAATCGATGGCCGCCCCGCTAGCCAAGGTAGTGCAGTTACAGCATCGACGAGCACTCCCGATGCGATGCCTGGCTGTGGGTTAACTACCCAGCGAAGATCAATACCCGGTGGTGCTTTGAGCTCTTGAATATCTCGCTCATCTAACACTTCGATGACAACATAACCTGCCGCATTGCTTGGCATTCGTTCCATGTTGACGCTGATTGCTGGAAGGGATGTCATATCTCCCGCCATGAAAAACCAGTCCGCCGTGAAGTCAATGAGCTTTAATCCGCCTGGCCCTGCAATTTGAATGCGGTCACCAACTTGCGCTGTGGCGGCCCATCGAGACGCGGGCCCGCTGTCACCGTGCAACATGAAATCGATATCCAACTCATTGCAATAGGGTCTGTGGTGACGAATTGTGTAAGTTCGCATGATGGGCTTTTCCGCACCACTTGGGAAAAGCAGTTTTACATAAGCGCTTTCCTGATTTTCAGGAAAGCCCTCCAGATCGGTTCCGCCGACAGTCAAACGGCGCATATTCGGTGAAATTAATTCAGTGCGAATTACCGCAAGGTCACGATGTTGGGGTTTTGGCATGAGTGATATTACTTTCCTAAGTTAGTAATGTTCCGAAAGGTTTCTGCCCTTTCATTTGCTTTCTATTCATGGGTCTCTTCAAAGGCCGCGTGTATTAAGTTTTTGGTGAGGCTAGACGTTATTGGGTCGATTATTGACGAGGCCTCAATCGGAAACGTCCTGACGTCAACTGTCAAAAATCCGCTAGGGTTATGTGGCTGAGGTGGTAGGCGTCGCCAGGAGTTCAACTCATCTTGCAAGCTCCCAGTTACGGTACGCCGTGCGTAACGTTCTTCCTCGGACACGTCTGTATAAGCGGTATGCAGTGCCTAGCAATTTTATTGGAAAAGGCCCCTTTGCTAATTCGCGTTTAAAGTGTGATCGCTTCACAACCTTTTGAAAGGAGCTATGAACTTTTGGATATTTCTCTAGCGGGTAGCCCGCCAGCTTGAGCCTGAACAGCGTTATTCCCCAGGAAATGTCCAGTAGACTTATCGAGTCACCTAATAGGTAAGAGTGGTTATTAAGCTGTAATTCAAGTTGAGTTAGCGCGTTGTGAAAACGCCCGATGACCATTCCCACGTCGACCGTTTCGCCAACAATATTGTCAGGGTCGGGCATCAGATACGTAAACGTTACAATACGAAGATCAACGTGTAAGTCATCCTCGAGCGCCAGCAGCTCATGCATGGTTGCTTTTTTTGCAACATCTTTCGGTACCAGGCTACGGCCCTCTGGAGCGAAACAATCATCAAGATATTGAATGATGTCATTGCTCTCAGTGTGCACTTGACCGTTATGAACTAGCGTGGGCACCTGCCCAGCTGGATTGATACCTCGATACCAATCGGATTTTTGCTCATTTCTTATGAGGTTGATGTGATGGTACTGGCAGTCGATACCAAGTTCCCCAAGGACGATGCGCACCTTTTGGGAACAGGACGACTGGTTAAAGTGGAGAAGGTATAAGCCATCCCAGTCGTTAACCTCATGGGTTTTTATATCGGTTTTGTTAATCAACATGCTGCCAGTTAGATGGGTTGCGACACCACTCCAATACTTTCACCCGTTGCTTGCGCGTTGTCGACTAAGGGGCCTTTACCCAGTTGTCCCATACAGATAGCTAAACTCTTTTTGACAATGTAGTTGCATCGTTCAAACCGACGATCTCGATATTGCTTGAAAGCTTCCTGTGGTGTTGCAGCCTTGGCAAGCTCATCAGCAAGTACAAGGGCGTCCTCGATAGCCAGACCCGCGCCTTGACCTAAATGCGGCGTGGTGCTGTGGACTGCGTCACCCAATAAGCAGACGCGCCCAACGTGCCAATCGTTTTCCAGCATTAGCCACTCAAGCGGGCGATATACGACGTCATCGTTATTGGTTATCTGCGAAGAGAAGTGATGTAAATCGGGACACGCCATCGATAGTCGATCTTTCATGAGAGACGCGAGGTTGGATCTCTCAAAGCGGGGGTTATCAGGCTCTGCGGTTGTGATGTACATGTAGATT
>JAYOAN010000182.1:0-3109 GCA_038104285.1 Halieaceae bacterium | reverse complement strand
TTTCGTGACGAAAGCCGCTGGCGGCCTAGGTGCGGTAACGAAACTAGTGGATATGCCAAACAAACAGCATCTTTTTGATCTTAATGGCGCAATGCCCTTCGCCGTTGTCTTGGGTATTTCGCTCTCCGGCGCGCTCAAGCTGATCGTTGATCCTCGCCAGCTGTCGCGTTTCTATGGCTTAAAAAATGACGCGGAAGTGAAACGTGGTATGTGGATCGCGATAGTGGGCTTAACGCTGATACTTGTCTGCATGTTCCCCATTGGGATATACGCCCACTTGATTTTGGATAACGTAACTGACACCGATCTCATTGTGCCCACCTTGGTCAACGACGCGGCGATTTTCCCTTTTTGGGTAACCGATCTACTCATCGTATCCATTGTGTCCGCGGCAATGTCGTCCATGGATAGTGTCCTCCTAGTGGCATCTTCGACGCTCTACAAGAACCTAATCGCCCCGTTCAAAAAGGTCGAAAACGAAGTACGCCTTTCGCGAGTCGCAGTGATTGGTTTCGCCTGTCTCGCCGCCTCTATGGCGCTCAACCCACCCAGCGATATCGTCGGCATCACTATTTTCTCGGGCAGTCTTTATGCGGTCTGCTTTTTCCCGCCGGTTGTCTTTGGCCTGTTCGGCAGAGTCGCGCCTGCCTCGCGGGTCTTTGTCGCAATGCTCTCTGGTATGGCAACGCTCATCGTGTGGATTGCACTTGGGCTGAATAGCCTGCTCCATGAGGTATTTCCGGGACTGCTTGTGTCTACCGCTATTTACCTTGCATTCTCCGAGCGTGTAAACGACGCGCTAGTGGATGAAGCGCATGAGCGTCTTGGCGCTTAGGTAAGTGTCCTAAGACCCAATTATCGAGCTACACTGCTGCCGTAACCAGGGGAAAACAAGCGTGAATGACGACATACAAGCAAAGCTGAGAAAACTCCCCTCAGTCAGTGTCGTACTCGATGAGATGGTTGATGATATCTCTCTGCACGGGCACCAAGCCGTCACCAAGGCAGTTCGGGTGCACCTTTCCCTCGTTCGAGAGCAACTGCAGCGAGGCGAGATAGCGGATGTTGCGACCAACAGCGTTCTGTCTGCCGTGCGACAAGCGCTCAACGGTTTACATCATTCCTCGCTTGTCCCCGTATTCAACCTCACGGGAATCGTCCTTCACAGCAACTTGGGTCGAGCCACCCTCGCTGAGTCAGCGATCACTGCAATGTCAGAGGTGGCCTCGGGAGCATCCACCCTTGAATACGATATCACCGAGGGCAAACGTGGCGATCGAGACAGTCATATTGAAGCCATCATATGTGAGCTCACAGGGGCAGAGGCCGCAACCGCGGTCAACAACAACGCCGCTGCGGTGTTACTCACACTAAACACACTCGCACTGAACAAATCTGTGCCCGTTTCGCGCGGTGAGTTGGTAGAAATTGGGGGTTCATTTCGCGTTCCCGATATTATGAGTCGCTCGGGCTGTCGACTCGTCGAAGTGGGTACGACAAACCGCACGCATTTGGCCGATTATGCCGACGCTATCGATGGCGACACTGCACTGCTCATGCGCGTACATACCAGTAACTACCGCATCGAAGGCTTCACCAAAGCGGTCCCTGAAAGCGAGCTCGCGCATTTGGCCGCACGGCATGACATCCCATTTATCGTTGATATGGGGTGTGGGAACTTGATCGACCTAAAAAACCTTGGCCTGCCCCATGAAGCCACGGCCCAAGACACCCTGCGAAACGGCGCCGATCTCGTTTTATTCAGTGGCGACAAGTTACTCGGGGGCCCTCAGGCTGGCATTATCGCTGGCAAGAAGTCGCTGGTTGCACAGATCAAGAAGAACCCGATCAAGCGCGCTTTACGGCTAGACAAAGTGACACTTGCAGCCTTGGAGGCAACGCTGCAGCTTTATCGCAACCCCGATGCACTTACCTCCCAATTACCGACACTTCGGTTGCTCACGCGCAGCGAAGCCGATGTGCGACTTCAGGCCGAGCGATTATGTGTCCCTGTAGCAAATGCCTTGGCAAAGGACTTCAACGTAGAGATTGCCAATGTTTCAAGCCAAATAGGCAGTGGCTCCTTCCCAGTCGAGGTACTCCCCAGTGCGGGGCTTTCTATCACATCTAAAAACGGTGAGGATGCTGAACTTCGCGCGCTCGATCGCCGCATGCATGAGCTACCCAAGCCCATCATCGGGCGAATCAGCAACGGCGCGTTGATACTCGACCTTAGGTGCCTGGAGCCAGACCACGAACCTCACTTCCTCGAGCAGTTTAAAGATCTCAGGCTGTGATCATCGCAACAGCGGGACATGTTGATCACGGCAAGACGTCGCTGGTTAAAGCGCTCACCGGTGTCGATACCGATACGCTTGCTGAGGAGAAGGCCCGCGGCCTGACCATTAATCTGGGCTATGCCTACTTGCCCACAGACATGGGAAAACCGATCGGCTTTATTGATGTCCCAGGGCATCACCGCTTCATCAACAATATGATCGCTGGCGCCTCCAGCATTGATCGTGCGTTACTTATTGTCGCTGCCGATGATGGCATCATGCCGCAGACACGCGAACACCTTGACGTACTTACGCTCTTAGGAGTGCGGCATATCGATATTGTCATCACTAAAATCGACCGCGTCTCAGAGAGCCAAGTTGCCTCAGTATCGTCTGCATCCAAGTCCATAATTCTTGACGAGCTCGGCACAGAGCCTCGTGTTTTCCATGTCTCGAATACAACGGGCAAAGGCATCGATGGCTTACGTGCCCACCTTTTTTACTGCAACAGCGACGTAGAGAAAAAGAAAACCGCTGACGGCGGAGCGCACGGGTTTCGCCTGTCGATCGATCGACGCTTTCATGTCAAAGGGGCGGGCGTGGTCGTCACAGGCACTGCAAGTGCTGGCAGGGTTTGTGTAGGCGATACGCTCCGCTTGCTGCCTAAAGGCGTCGATGTTCGCGTCAAAGAAGTGCGCGCCAATGACGTTCAAGATGAAACAGCGATCGCTGGCCAACGTGTAGCACTCTGTATATCGGGAAAGGTCGAACTCAACGACATCGACCGCGGCGATCTCTTAGTCGATCCTGACTTCTGTGACATGTCTGAG
>JAYOAN010000181.1:0-3110 GCA_038104285.1 Halieaceae bacterium | reverse complement strand
GCAGCCGTATTGAAGAGTTCAGGCATGACCTTTGCGGCGCCCATGGCCTCGCTTTCCGGACCAACCATAAACCCGGGGGTATCTACGAGAGATACAATCGGCAACTGCCAGCGCTTCGCTAACTCCATCATTTCACCGGCTTTACGCGCAGCGTCAACGTCAATGGCACCGCCTAGATGTCGGCAATCGCTGGCAATAACAGCCACGGGATGACCTTCGATACGCGCAAATGCAGTCACCACGGCACGGCCATAGACCGGACGAAGTTCGAGCACTGACTGTTGATCGAATAGGATCTCCATGACTTTTCGAACGTCGTAAGCCATCCGTCGATTTTCGGGTAGACAGGCCCTGAGCGCTGTTTGATCAGCCACAGTACCGGGGGAGGTATCTCCCTGCGCATAGCTTAAGGTCCATTTGGCAAGTGCGGTTGCATGCGCCTCGTCTTCTGCAAGCAGATCGACGGCGCCGACGTTACAGAGCGTGTTAACGGGGCCAATTTCATCAGGGTGGAAGACGCCGAGTCCGCCGCCTTCAATCATGGCGGGTCCTGCCATACCAATCGATGAGCTCTTTGTGGCAATGCGAACATCGCCCGCACCAAAGAGCGCTGCATTACCCGCAAAGCAGTAGCCATTATTAACAGTGATACGGGGTACCTTGCCGGTAAGTCCCGCCCAGCGACTAAAAGAGGTGCTGTTGAGCCCCGCGATGTTTACTTTGACGTCGGTATCACCGGGGCGTCCACCGCCTCCCTCGGTATACATGACAAAAGGCAGTCGCTCTCGCTCGGCAATCTCGAAGATACGGTCGAGCTTTTGGTGATGAAAAAAGCCTTGAGTTCCGGCAAGCACGCTGTAGTCGTAAATAGCGACAGCCACGTCGGTGCGCTCATTTGGGCATAGCGCAGTATTGATCGTTGCGGTGCCTGTGATGACACCGTCTGCTGCGGTATCAACACGAAGCGTGGATGGGTCTCGACGATCGCGTTGCGCAGCAACGGCTAGCTGACCGTATTCAATAAAGCTGCTGTCATCGATCAGGTCTTGCAAATTCTCGCGTGCGGTTCGATAACCTTTGCTGTGACGCCTCTCCGTTGCGCGGGTGCGAACGTTATCAAGCGTTTCAGCTTTTGTCTGATCGAGATGCATTTGCGCATCGGTTGATATGGGTCCCTGCGACACAATTTGTTCTCCGCTACTCGTGGTTAGACCTTAAGGTTCGAGTCATGTTCAGGCAAGCACAAACGGTGCTCCGATTTGTTGTGGTAACTGAGCTATCATCGCGCTTTCATTTTTCGCGTGTAGGTATTGTGATGAACCGAAGTATTTTGCTTTTGATCCTGGGTAGCGTATTCAGTATTTCGTTGATGGGCTGCGGCAATGCCGAGCCAACGCAATCAACAGCGAAGGCAGCTCTTTCGCAGACGGATCAGAGTGCTGCGAGTGAGGTGGTAGAGGCCTCAATGTCAGAACATGAACGACTCAACGCTTACCTCGCCGAGGTGTTTGCCGACAACCTGTCGCGGAAACCTTTTACTGCCAGCTATTTGGGTATCAAGGATCGTCACGGTGAATGGAACCCTCAGTCCGAAGCGTTTAATGACGAAGAGCGCGCTCGTATGGAGCAGGGCCTTGTCGACCTTGCTGAGTTTGATAGAGCTGCGCTTCCCGAGGCGGGGAAGTTATCTCTCGATCTCTATCGCATGTCACTGGAGCGATCGCTGGCGATGGATGAATTTCGGCACCACCGTTATGCGCTTCATCAATTCCGCGGAGCACATACTCAAATTCCTAGCTCGCTCATCAATATTCACCGCGTGTCCGATTTAAGCGATGCTGAGGCGTACATCGATCGTATCCAAAATGTAGAGAGCTACCTTGGAGAGGTCATCGAGCAGCTCGAACTGCGTGCCGAGAAAGGGCTTTATTTGGTGGATTGGATGTATCCGGCGATTCTCGAGTCATCTAACAACGTGATTACCGGACAGCCGTTTGACGACTCAGAGGCGGTGTCACCGGTTTGGGCGGATTTTCAAAATAAAGTGACGACGCTCGATTTGCCAGAAGATGAGACAGCTCGACTGGTTAATGCTGGTAGGACAGCCCTCATTGATGCGTTCAAGCCCGCCTATCAGCGATTCATCAGGGTGATCGAGAAGCAGAGTGAATCAGCTTCACGCAACGATGGAGTATGGCGCCTCCCAGATGGTGACGCTTTCTATCAGCGCTTGCTTCAGTGGTTTACAACGACGGACCTCAGCGCCGACGAGGTGCACCAGTTAGGTCTCGATAATGTTGCACGCATACACGGCCAAATGCAGGAGATCATGAGCCAGGTCGGTTTCGAGGGGAGCCTGCAGGCGTTTTTCGTGTTTGTTCGCGAGAATCAATCGCTGCGTTTTCCGAATACGGACGAAGGGCGAGAGGCCTATCTTACGAGTGCGCGCGACGCGCTTTCGCGAATGGAGAAGAAGCTTCCTGAGTACTTTGGGGTACTGCCAAAAGCCGAGCTAATCGTGAAACGTGTCGAGCCGTTTCGTGAGCGAAACGCGGGTAAGGCGTTTTATCAGAGCCCACCGCCAGATGGTTCGCGCCCGGGCATCTTTTACGCCAATTTATACGATATGGCAGCTATGCCAAAAACCGATTTAGAGGCGCTGGCATTTCACGAGGGTTTGCCGGGACATCACCTCCAGCGAGCTATTACGGCTGAGCTCGAGGGTGTACCCGATATTCAGCGTTACCTGAGTTTTACTGCGTTCTCAGAAGGATGGGGCTTATACACGGAGCAGCTTGCTTACGAGATGGGGTTTTACGAGGACCCGTATTCGCGATTCGGGCAGCTTGCTATGGAGCTTTGGCGTGCGGCGCGTTTGGTAGTGGATACCGGTATTCACAGTAAGCGTTGGAGTCGCGAAGAGGCCATTGCCTATCTCGTTGAGAATACGCCGAATGCAGAATACGACTGCATAAAAGCGATCGAGCGGTATATCGCAATGCCGGGTCAGGCCACGGCTTACATGATTGGTAAGTTGCGTATTGTTGAGCTTCGCGAAGCTGCGAGAGCGCGCTTGGGCGATCGATTCGATATCCGGCTATTCCACGACA
>JAYOAN010000180.1:0-3130 GCA_038104285.1 Halieaceae bacterium | reverse complement strand
AGAAACGTAAAACCAATGCGGACGCATCGCGCCTTTTCGTCATAGCCGTAATACCGGGTAGAGCCGACAACCTCCTGTGTTAGACGCTCACGAATAACAAAGCAGCCAAGACTATTAGCAAGCCCGTTCGAAAAAAATACACTAAAAACATCCCTCTGCCAGCGGTTTGACTCTGGATGCTGCGTCCAAATTAGTGGGTCGGATGCGACTTCGTATAGCGATTCAAAGTCAGATTCAGCGACGCCTTCTAACGAAAAGTGCTGTGTATTTATGGGTTTTGGGAATACATCAACGCTGAAAGGCATACGACCTCCGTACAAACCCTATAAAAGGCAAACTATGGATAACCGACCATACGATTATCGCTTCTTTCGACTCAAGAAAGGCTGTCAGGGCTAACAGTGACAAAGGCGGAAAGAGGGCGAGCTTTTTGAAAAAGGGTTTAAAAAAATCCGTTAGCTAGCATTCAATGTCGAAGGCCTGCCGCTTCTCCCCACTCATAGTGTTATAGCCCGCAAGCAAATAACGCGTGTTAACAGAGGTAATGACGAAGCGATAGATAAGTACGAAAGCGACATGAAGCCTGTGGTGAGTAGTAGCGTCGTATCCATGTCTATCAATACGTCCCCTGTGTGTCGCTGAAGGGCCTCAGCATACAGAGCCTAGGCGTCGTGGAGCTCGGAAATCAAGAGCGCTGCTTCGCGTCTAATCTCAGAAGCATCGGGCCCGATAAGTGTCATGTGCCCTAGCTTCCTGCCTTTTCGGATACCTTTTCCGTAGGTCTGTATCAACGTTCGAACAGGGCCCTGAGGCATTTTCGCTGGAAACGCATCATTGAGAAGATTCACCATTGAAGCGGCCCCGGTAAACACCGGCTCTCTTACTGGTTCGCCCATGACACAGCCCACGTGCTGTGTGAATTGGTCTGCGCCCACGGCACCGATGGTCCAATGACCCGTGTTGTGAACCCGAGGCGCAATTTCATTAACGATCAATTTACCTTCAGTGAGGAAAAATTCGATCGCTAAAACACCCACGTAGTTCATCGCTTTGACAAGTCGATTCGCGTATTCAACTGCGAGAGCAGCCTTATCCTCGTCGATTCCTGATGGGACGAAGCTACCGATTAAAATCCCATCGCGCATGACATTCTCAGTCATCGGATAGCAGGCGGTTTCGCCCTGAGCATCACGACCAATAATAATGGCATACTCGAGATCGATCGCGATCTCTGCTTCGACGATAACGGGGTACGCATCTTCGGGAATGATATCGAGAGATTCACGATCAACTCGCCACTGGCCGCCGCCGTCGTAACCACCCAAGGTGCGCTTGCAGCGAGCATACTGGCCGGGCAATTTATCCATGGCACTTGCCAGCTGATTGCGCGATGAAACTAATGACCAGGGCGAGGTTGGAATATCGAGCTTATCCAGCATCGCCTTTTGCGTATCACGCTCGCGGAGTACCACAAGCGCATCATAGTTCGGTGACAAGCCTACATGAGCGGCCCGGCGGAGCATGTCATCAGGCAAACTTTCACGCTCAACGGTAATCGCATCACACTGATCTAGAAACTCATCGAGTTGATCAGGGTAGTAAATTGAACCAAGCCCTGTGACCACAGGCGTCTCGTCTACACACATATAGACCACGCTGAAGCAGAGGCGATTAGCCGCCTCTCCAAGCATCTGGCTTAACTGACCACAGCCTATAATTCCGAGGCGTTTAGACATTAACCTTTCGCTCTTAGTCGAACGGATTGATCGGCACACCCGCAGATTGTGCCTCGCGGTAACGATCTAGCGCATCCCGAATCGCCGCATCCTCATTAGCCAGCATCGCCGCAGCAAACAGAGCAGCATTAATCGCACCGGGAGTACCTACAGCGAAGGTCGCCACTGGGACGCCTTTGGGCATTTGCACAATCGACATCAGCGCATCAACGCCCTGCAACACCGTCGCATCAACAGGAACGCCCAAGACCGGAACCGGTGTCATTGCCGCAGCCATGCCGGGAAGGTGGGCTGCACCACCCGCGCCCGCAATGATCGCTTTCAATCCCCGGTCTCGCGCAGATCCTGCGTATTCGTAGAGACGATCGGGTGTTCGGTGCGCGGAGACAACTTTAGCCTCATAAGACACACCCAGCTCATCGAGCACCTTTGCTGCGTTCTCCATCACTCCCCAATCGGAGCGTGATCCCATGATGATTCCGACGGCGTTAGCCATGAGCTTCCTCACTTGGCGCTTTGAAAAAGGTGCACCAGAAAATGGAAACCGGCGAGTATACCTGAGAAAAATCGGCCTGTAGTGTCAAAACTTACATCAAGAAACGTCGCTAGAAAGACGACAACCGTCTGTCCCAACCTAGAAACTGCGCAATAGACATTGCTAGTGAAAGCTTCTTGGCGAAATTGGGGGGGGTTGGTGGAAGTCTGAAAGGTCCTTCACGACTCGATCACCTTTTGAGGATCGTCTTCCTTACAAGGTCTTGGGGTATGCGCAACGCTTTAGCTCTCGCACTTACTTTTGACAAAACAGGCTAGCTCAACTTCTTATAAAAGTTGTTGAGACTACCCATGGCAACGGTGGCTAACACGGCCAGAATTGGAACAACATTTTGAGCATCTTCAACAATAGCCACCACCAGGATAGCCGCAGCCCAAAAAATCGACTGACTAATCATCAATTTATTCTTCATGCGTATTTCCCCCGTTTCAGAATCGCTCGCGGCTTTTAAATCACAAGTCGGGATTAATCGGCTTTGTAGTTCTCATCTAAAACACCCTGTTCTTTCAGGTTCTTTATGAGCTTTTCTGTCCGAAGAAACGCTAAAAGCCCAAAGACAAACCCTACGATTCCAAATACTTCCATTGCTACGTCCCATAATTGACCGCGAGTTCTGTCGATAAAGTCGCATGAACCCGAGCGTGACATCAAATGCATCGAACAGTAGATCGGGTTCTGTATTGGATTATTCAACAGTGACCGACTTCGCCAAATTGCGAGGCTTATCAACATCCGTGCCTTTGGCAACTGCCACATGGTACGACAGTAGCTGCAAAACAACCGTGTAGACGATAGGCCCTGCGAGTTCTGAAACCGACGGTACGTCGATAACCGTAAC
>JAYOAN010000179.1:0-3136 GCA_038104285.1 Halieaceae bacterium | reverse complement strand
CAACAAGCCTGTGGTGCGGTGTACGCCCAGAGTCTTCAGTCAGCAATTCTTATTACAGCGAGCCTCTACGCGCTTTGCTCGCTCTTCTTCTTACTGACTTGGCCTCGGCTCAAAAAGGATATGGTGGATCGTAATCCCGGCTAATGCGGATGGCCGAGCGTCGTTCCCGAAGCGGAGGCATCACGCGTCCAGCGCAGTGAGCATCTGCTGGAGTCGCTCTCGACCCAAGTCTTCCAGTTTTTGGATGTTTCGCTCGGGTATTTGCTCAGGGTTTGGGTAGGTCTCGAGAGCGCGAGTCACCATGTCCTCGCGCAACACGTGAATCATGGGAAACGGCGCACGATTGGTGAAGTGACTTGCAGCCGCGATCGGCTCCCCGGCAAATTGATAGTCTGGATGAAAACTCGCCAGCTGTAACACACCTAGAAGGTCCATTTCCTCGAGAAGTTGCTGCGCGCCATCCAGAAACGCCAAGTAATCATCAAAACGTTGCAAGGCATTCGTTAGCACAACGAGCGTCGTTGCGATCTCTGCCTCCGACGCTTTTTGGATGCGCTCGATTTCATCCAACAGTGTGACTGCAACACTCTCGTCGTCAGTGGCTTCACAAACTGTCACGCGCAATGCATCAGAGGCTACTAGCGGTCTCGCAAAGGGGCATAGATTAAGCCCGATAACGAAATCCTTTACCCACCCGAGCGTTTTACGCTCAACTTCCGCTCGAGAAGGCTTAAGTTCGGACGTAGGTATGGCCTCTGGCTTAGCTGACATTCTCGAGCGCCTCTTGCTGCTCCATCCAGAGCTCCTCGACGGTCTCCAGCTCCGCTTTGACTGCCCCCTCCTGTTTCACCACCTCGGCCAGTCGGTCACGCTGCTCTGCCTCGTACATCGCGGGATCCGCGAGTTCAGCCTGTAACGCTTCAAGTTTGCTCTGAAGGCTTTCAAGCTGCCTCTCTATTTTCTGCAAGGCCTGTCGAAGAGGCTTGAGCCGCTCGCGTTGCTCCGCATTACTTTGCCGTTGGGCCTTTCCACGAAGTGTTGGTTGATGAGGACTGCCAGACGTCGAGGCCTTAGCGCCAGAGCTATTATCTGGACCATCAGGTAGCCCCGAATTGTTCTGATCGTGCCCCAAACGTTGATCAGCTCGTCCGGAATACCCGGATCTATCACCTTTGGAGCCTTCGGGTCGATTTTCTGCGGCTTTGTCCCCCGCTAACACCCATTTTTCATAGGTCGAGAGATCATCGGGATATTCCGCCACCGAGCCACCCTCGACCAGCCACAGAGACTCGACAACATGACGAAGCAAGTGCCGGTCGTGACTCACCAAAACAATGGCACCGGTGTAACCCTGCAACGCCATTGCGAGTGCGTGGCGCATTTCTAAATCGAGGTGGTTCGTTGGTTCGTCCAAAATGAGCACATTGGGGTCCTGCCAGACCACCATTGCCAGCGCCAAACGCGCCTTTTCACCGCCAGAGAATGGGCGAATTGCCTCTTTGGCACGATCACCTTTGAAATTAAAACCGCCCAAGAAATCGAGGATGCTCTGCTCGCGCGCTGTTGGCGTCAAACGTTGCAGATGAAGAAGCGGGCTGGCATCGAGATCGAGCACATCTAGTTGCTGCTGATCGAAGTAGCCGATTCGCAAGTGGGCACCCGTGACACGCCTGCCGCTCTCACCCTTCAAGGCACCCGTCAATCCCTTGAGTAACGTCGATTTACCCGCCCCGTTCTTACCCAAGAGCCCAATACGGTCACCCGGATGAAGCGAGAATGAAACATTGCTGAGGATAGTTTCATCGCCATAGCCCAGTGACAGATCATCGATTGACAGCAATGGATCGCTTGTTTTACCCGGCTCAGGAAATTGAAAATAAAACGGCGAGTCTGCATGTGCAGGTGCAACCGTTTCCATGCGCTCAAGTGCCTTTAAGCGACTCTGCGCCTGTTTCGCTTTGGTCGCTTTTGCACGGAACCGTCGCACAAAGTCCTCGATGTGAGCGATCTCGCGTTGCTGACGCGCGTACTCGGCGCGCTGCTGCGCCATCCGCTCCGCACGCTGTTTCTCAAACGCGGAGTAACCACCGCGATAAGTCACTAACTGCTGGCCTTCCAAGCTCAAGGTACGGTCGCAAATCGCGTCGATGAAATCGCGGTCATGCGAAATCATCAGCAAAGTCCCTTCGTATCTGAGCAGCCAGGATTGGAGCCAAAGCATCGTGTCGAGATCTAAGTGGTTGGTCGGCTCATCAAGCAGGAGGACATCCGATGGCGTCATCAACGCCCGCGCCAGATTCAAACGCACGCGCCAGCCGCCGGAGAAATCCGTAACGGTCTGATGCAGCTCAGACCCATCAAAACCGAGACCCAATAGGAGCTGCTCAGCGCGTCGCTCTGCGTCGTAACCATCTAGCGCATCGAGTTCTTGATAGTAGGACGCGGCCTGCTCGAAGTTCTCGGCGTGCTCGGCCTCAGCAATTTTCTGTAAGAGACTAAAGACCGCTGAGTCTCCCGCCATGACAAAGCTAAGTGCCGTCTCAGAACTCGCCTCAAGCTCCTGCGCCATATGCGCCAGTCGCAACCCAGACATACCACGTATGTTCCCGCTGTCAGCACCTAAGGACCCTAATAGCATGGCAAAGAAGCTCGACTTACCCGTGCCATTCGCACCGATGAGCGCGAGTTTTTGCCCTGGCTGCAGGGTGGCTGATGCGTTCTGCATTAAAAGCTTAGGGCCGCGGCTGAGGCTGATGTCTTCTAAAATAATCATTTAAAAAATACTGTTTTTCGCTTACCCACGAGACTCACAAAGAACACTTACGCCTCATCAAAAAATACCGCCCCCATAATCGGCAAACACCAAGACTAAGAAAGAGCCTGGGATACATTGCATCTGGGCAAGGTGCCGCGGCGGGAGTATCTCATAACAGGGATGCCTAACGATGCTGTGGCTGTATTGATTTACGGGCGCGTCTCATGCCCTACTCAAACATTCACGAAGAGCAAGTCGTTAATACATTCTTGTGTACCCGGTCTAGGCAACCGTAATCACAGAGGAAGGGCTTAGGACGCAGGGCTCAGGGCTCAGGGCTCAGGGCTCAGGGCTCAGGGCTCAGGGCTCAGGGCTCAGGGC
>JAYOAN010000178.1:0-3174 GCA_038104285.1 Halieaceae bacterium | reverse complement strand
AGTGGTCGACGCGGCGCTTCAAGCTGGACCCTACGGGCGAGACTCGGAGTGGAATCTGAGCATCGAAAAGCTGAAAGAACATCCCTCCGGTATCGACTTTGGTCCGCTGAAACCCTCCTGTCCTGAGCGTCTCCAAACGGCCGATAAACGCATTCCACTGGCGATTCCAGAAGCGTTAGCGGATATCACTCGCCTGTTGTCGGATGTGACGATAAATAAAGGCAGTTACCGATTAATTGGGCGTCGCAACGTGCGTGACAACAATTCATGGATGCACAACCATCAACGACTAGTGAAGGGAAAAACCCGGTGCAATCTGCTTATGCACCCGGAGGATGTGGCGCGAGAAGGATGGTCAGAAGGCATGCAAGTGACGATTAAAAGTCGTGTTGGCGCCATTACCGCAGAGCTCTCAGCCTCAACTGAGATCATGCCAGGGGTTATTAGCTTGCCTCATGGTTATGGTCACGGTTTGCAGGGTACTCGCTCAGAAGTTGCTAATACACATGCGGGCGTGAGTTGTAACGACGTGACGGATGAGCAATTCCTGGATCAGCTCTCGGGAAATGCAGCCATCAATGGTGTTCCTGTGGAGCTCTCTGCATAAATCGTCAAGAGAATTAGAAACAGTCTTTCGCGGACTCTGAGCCGAATACAAGCCACTAGGATCCGCTGCTTCGCGGATTTACCCGTTTGAATTCAGTTTTGCGCCATCAGACTTAGAGATTTAAATGAAATAAGCACCTGCAGATTGTTTGCGGAGGGTGTTTATATCTCGACAATCGGGCTCCTCCTTGAGTAGCCTTGATAAGCACATTAAAAAAACCACAAGGAAAAAGCGAATCATGTTTAGTCACATCATGCTGGGCGCCTCGGACATCGAAGCCTCCAAAAAGTTTTACGATGCTACGCTAGGTGCTCTTGGTTACGGACCCGGAGTCATGGACCCAAAGGGCCGCGTTTTTTACATGACGGATACAGGCATCTTTGCACTCTCAACACCCATTGACGGCAATCCTGCGACCGCAGCCAACGGCGGCACTATTGGTTTTGCGTCACCCAGTGTTGAAGCCTCTGAAGCCTGGCACGCGGCAGGCTTGGCCAACGGCGGTACAGACTGTGAAGACCCGCCCGGCGTCCGCGATGGTGATATGGGCCCTATTCATCTAGCCTATCTTAGAGACCCATCGGGCAATAAAATTTGCACACTGCTAAGAGTCTAATAGCCCGTTTGACTGCTTTGCTCGCCCTCTTCGTGGGCGGGCAGAGCTTCGGTCAGACCGACGGTCTACCCTTCGACTACGACGTCACAGTTGACGTCAAACAGACTTGCTCTGCTTGCCATGGATTGCGGTACCTAGACCTCGCGCAAGGCTACGACACAAGCGCCGAGTGGTCGCACCTCATTAACAGCATGGTCGCGTTACCGCCCGCTCGTCTGAGTGCAATTAGTAACTACCTAGCAAGCCAATATCCGCACAAACCAGAAAAAGCGCCAAGACTAATTGATGGCGATACCAATATCCTCATCGATGAATGGGTGACACCGACACTCGGCCAACGAACACGTGATCCCGTCGAAGCCCTAGACGGCGCTATTTGGTGGACCGGAATGTGGGCCTCGCTAGTCGGACGACTTGATCCCAAAACCGGTGCCATGAAGGAGTATCCGCTGCCGAGCTCCGCACGTCCGCACTCGATTGTGCCCGACGACAAAGGCTTTATTTGGTACACGGGGAACAGTAACGGGACGATTGGCCGACTAAATCCTGCGGACGGAAGCATTAAAGAGTTCCCAACTAAAGCACGTGATCCACACACCGCAGTCTTCCACCCCAATGGCAAACTCTATTTCACCAGCCAGCACTCAAACATGCTGGGGCGTCTCGATCCAGAATCGGGTGAGGTGCTTGAGATAGAAACGCGGAGGAAACCGTACGGTATCAAGGTGGGCGCGGAAAACGATCTATTTATTGCCTATAACGGCACCAATGCGATTGGCCGGATGGATGCTGAGAGTTTGGAAGTTTCGTATTACCCGATACCTGACGATCGCACGCGCATCCGCAGGCTCGATATTGATAGCAAAGGCGACGTTTGGTTTGTGAATTCCTCACTCGGAAAAGTTGGCAAATTAGCAATTGAGACGGGCGAGATTACTCAATGGGACTCACCCAGTGGGGAGCGGTCACACCCATACTCCATGACCGTGATCGACGATAGTGTTTGGTACAACGAGAGCGGGATGCGGCCTGACGCTTTGGTGCGCTTTGATCCACGAACTGAGACGTTTCAGAGCTGGGCCATGCCATCGGGCATTGGAATCATCAGGCATACCTGGAAGACACGCGATGGCGATCTGTTAATTCATCAGAGCAGTTCAAATCGTGTGGGACGCGTTCGCATTGGAAAGTAATAACGAGGCTGACGCCAAAGCGCGTGTACTTCTCACGGTAAGCCAGATCCCCGAAGGTCGCGTCTCTTCATTCGGTCGAATCGCTGAAGCTGCAGGCTTTCCGCGCAAAGCGCGTTGGGTTGGCAGAGTCCTTAGCCAACTGCCGAGCGACACTGAGATACCGTGGCATCGCGTGCTCGGACACAGTGGGCATATAACCTGCCCACGAAAAGACCTTGCAAAGACGCGTCTTGAGCGCGAGGGCGTCGAGGTTCACCAATGCAAAGTAAGTATGAAGCGGCATGCCTGGCCGGACTAATCACGTACATGTCTGCTCTCCTAACATCTAGCAGTGTCCCTAAACAGAGATGCGAGCGGTGGAAAAAACCTATCCGACTATTGAAGCGCCATCCATACTAAGCCTGAGCGCTCTCATATTCGCGGCTCAACCCTAATGAGGGCCAGTATTAACAATCGGGTCGGATTACCAGCTTCCCAATAACCTCTCGATTTTCCAACATTCGAAAGCCTTCAAGCGTTTCAGATAGTGGCAGCTCATCATGGATATACGGGCGCGTCTTACCTTCCTCAGCCCACTGCCAAATAGTATTGAGGTTTTCCTCTCCCTTTTCGGGGAATTTTCGGCCGTACTCACCCGCGCGCACCCCTACCACCGAGAAACCTTTTATGAGGGGCATGTTTGAGGGCACCGAGGCGATCCGGCCGCTGGTAAACCCGATAACGAGTAGTCGTCCATCAAAATTGATGCAGCGAATACT
>JAYOAN010000177.1:0-3193 GCA_038104285.1 Halieaceae bacterium | reverse complement strand
AGCGTCTGCACCCGGTGCATGGGCTTTTTCCGGTATCCGCTGCCGCCGCGCTGAGCGAATTCGTCCAATCAGGTGGGCGGGCCGTCATGGGGTTCCTGGAGACGCTCGACATTGAAGAAGTCCCGATTGGTGAAGCGTGGGAGTCATGTCTGAACTTTAACTACCCCGAGGATTTTGTTTCTGCCCGCGAGGCCTTAGCGCAGATCACATCACTCAACCAGTAGGTTTGGCAGACGCCCAAGGCAGGCGGGTCTATCAACCCGCTTTGATAACCCCTGGCTCTAATAAAAGGCGCTCTAATCACGCACAGCCCTAATCAAAAGCGCTTAAACCACTTATAGTGGCTGAAGGCCACGCTCCAGATAGAAAAGTGAGAGGAAACAAATAATGGATCGTCGACATTTTATCGCCGCTGTGGGTGGCGCTTTCGTGTGCGCCAATGCGGTCCCTTCGCTTGCGCAATACGTTATTCCCGATGGCCAGGTAAGACTGGTTTTCAATGAGAACCCTTATGGCCCCAGTCCCAAAGCGCTTGCAGCAGTAAAGGACGTTCTCTCTTTGAGTGCCTATTACCCCGACTCGCCGACGGACTATCCGATCAGGGACAATTTATTTGATGCAATCTCGAGTAAGCAACAGCTGACACATAACAATCTATTCGTGTCGTCTGGCTCCAATGAGGGCTTGCAGGCGGCGTTGATGGCCTATGGTCAAGAGGGCGCTGTATTGACGCCCGCCCTTACCTATAACGACCACCTTGGATACGCAGAGCGCTTAGGCGTCTCCATTGTTCGGGTGCCGCTGCGCGATGATCTTCAAGTCGATCTCGATGCCATGGCGGCGCGTGTCGACGACAGTATCAGCGTCGTCTACCTCGCAAACCCCAATAACCCCACCGGTGTGCCAATCGATGCGGATGAGCTCCGGGCCTTTTGCAAGAAGGTGGGTTCCAAGGCGCTGGTGATTGTTGATGAGGCCTACAACGAACTAACGCCCAATCCCTCTGCTAATTCGATGGTGGATTTAGTGCGTGCCGGTGGCAACGTGCTGGTTATGCGAACGTTTTCCAAGATCTTCGGCATGGCGGGTATGCGTATTGGCTACGGTATGGCGCGCCCTGATATTGTTGAGCGTGTCTCCAAGCATGTTATGGCGTGGCCGAATGGGGTGGGTATGACCGCCGCTTATCACAGCTACATCGATGATGAGTTCATCGCCTTTTCACGTAAGAAAGTGTCCGAGGGGCGAGCAATGGTGAATCAGACGTTCCTAGACGTCGGCATAAACCCGGTGCCTTCGGTGACAAACTTTGTCTTCGCTGATATTGGGCGCGACGCCAAGACTTTCCGACAGGTCATGGCCAATGAAGGCGTCCTGATAAACGGCGGTTATGCGGGCTACCCGAATTACATCAGAGTGAGTATGGGTAAGCTCGAGGACCTTCAAACCTTTGACCGAGTCTTTAAGCGGGTATTTGCCAGAGCAGTTTGAGGATCAGCTCGGAAACTTCACTAGTCGCGGTCAAGGCGTCAGTTCGTGGACAATGTCACCGTTAACGAGGGTCATTCGGACGGGTGTTTGGTGGATGGTAGCCGCCTCGACCTCAAGGATATTTCGGTCCAACAAAACGAGATCCGCTAATTTGCCGACGGTAATACTGCCGAGTTCATTTTCCTCCCCAACTTGGCGCGCCGTTGCCATTGTCATAGCAATGATCGCTTCTGCGACGCTGACCGATTGCCCCTCATTTCGCGGAGGCATGGTTGCTTCACCCGGTAGACGGCGGGTAAAAGCTGCCTCGATGAGCTCAAGTGGCTTGTAGGTCGATAAATAGGCCGAGGCGGGCCAATCCGCCCCGAAGCTTTGATTGACGCCTGCGTCCATAATTGACCGAACAGGATAGGCGTTCTCCACCTTTTCCATACCAACAAAGGATCCAATATTAAAGTAGGAGGGGTCGCGAGCAGCCCATTGAATCGATGTCTGCGCTGTTACGTTGAGCGCCGCAAATCGCTCGATATCGTCTGGATGCACAAAGTCCATATGAGCAATAGTGGCTCTGACCGTTTGGTTTCCAGTGGCTAGTCGGGCCGCTTCAATCGCATCGAGTGACTGACGCACTGCGGCGCCGCCAATCGCGTGAATATGGACGGGAATATCCTGACTGAAATACGTCTCGATATTTGCACTCATCTGGGCTTTCGACATCATGGGCTTGCCAAAATCCTCGTTAGAGGAATCGACATAGGGTGTCAGTAAGTAAGCCGTATGCCCTTCAGGAACACCATCGGCAGCCATTTTTACGGCTTCAGGTCGAACCATGCTTCCGCTATAGGCTGAACGATAGTCTGTAAACCTTTCTGCGATGGTGTTGGCGTCATCGAGTTCTCGCACCGAGCCGAAGATGCGGAGTGAAAGCGCTCCTCGCTCGTCCAGGTCACGCCAGATTTGATAAGCCTCTTCTTCAGAGGGTGCGCCCGCCCATGCGTCATAAACACCGGTTAAGCCCGCTGCCGCCGCTCGCGGTAGCCAATCCTTCAGTCGTGCCTCAAACGCGGTTCGGTCGCCTGGGATGAAGGCTTCGCTGATATGACTTCCCGCTTTTTCGCGCGCAGTCCCCAACGGCTGGTTTGTGAGTGGGTCCCGCTCAAAGAAGCTGACACCGGGCTCGGGATCGGGAAAGGAAGCGTCGACACCGCCCTCGCGCAAGGCACGTGAGGAGAACCATGTCGAATGCCCATCGACCGACTTAAGAATGACGACGCGATCGCCAAAGACCGTATCGAGAATATGCGCCTCAGGACCGGTTCTCGAGAAGAGATGATTCTGCCAGCCGCGCGCGTAGACGGGTCCATCCCCCGGCTGATCGTCGCGAATGGTTTCCAGTGCAACCTGAAGCTTCTCAAGCGTATCGGCGTAGCTGAGATTAACGCCAACGTCGGTAAACGAACCCATAAATACGTGAGTATGTGAATCCATGAGGCCTGGTATCAGTAGGCCATCACGAATATCAACCTTGCGGGTTTGCTCACCGACTAACGCCTCTGCGCCCGCTGAACTTCCCACGTAAACAATACGGTCAGCTCTCACCGCCACGGCTGAAGCTTCAGGCGTATTAGCATCAGCCGTGAAAATCACACCCCCTGTGAAGATGAGATCTGCAGGCTCAACATCGTTGGAGTTCGAGCAAGCG
>JAYOAN010000176.1:0-3231 GCA_038104285.1 Halieaceae bacterium | reverse complement strand
TGCTGCTGATTTTTTTCATGGTTTCGACGAGCTTTACTGATTTAAGTGAACTGGTGGTCAATCTCCCCGAGGCAGAGGGTGAGCAGCGCCAAGCCGAGAGCAAGGGACTTGAGATTGTCATCACGGCAAATGAGGAAATGTTTTTAAACGGGACGCCATTTCCAGCTGACGATAAAAATTTACGATCAATTCTCGTTGAAAAGGCGGGTTCGCGTCGCGATATTCCTATATCGATCATCGCTGATGCGGACACGCGACATGCAATGGTTGTTATGTCTATGGATACGGTGAGCCAGTTGGGGTTTAAGCAATTATCTATCAGCACCCAAAAACCGCTAGCGAGTGAATAACGTTGTCAAAAAAGACTCAATACGCGACGAATGACGCGCAGCTCTACCGGCGGCTGCTGTCGTACGCGTTTCAGTATAAGTGGTCGCTAATACTCAGTTTTCTCGGATTTGTTGTCTACTCACTGGGCAATGTCTTGCTCGCGGACTTAACGCAGTTTTTGCTTGATTCGTTGGGTGGCCAGCAAATGATGAGTCTCGGGTTTGTTGCCCAAGCGTCTCAGTGGTTCTGGCCTCCCGGTGATAAGTCAGCAACCGACTACGCGCGCATCGCAGTGCCTATTGCGGCAGTCGCTCTCTCATTGGGTCGCGCACTTGGCTTCTTCGCTGGGTCTTATTTCATGAATAAGGTGGCGCGGTCTGTGGTTCATACTGTGCGTACCGAACTCTTCGGTGCGCTTGTCCGAGCACCAAAAGTGCATATTGATCAATTTTCGACGGGTGAGCTTCTATCGAAGGTGACTTTCAATGTGGAGCAGGTGAGTGGTGCTGCTTCCGACGCGCTCAAAACGCTTCTGAGAGAGGGGCTCACGATCATTGCGCTCGTCTCTTACATGCTCTATCTCAACTGGGAACTAACGGCTGTATTTTTCGTGGTGGCACCTGCGATTGGTCTGGTCGTCCATGTCGTTGGTAAACATTTTAGGCGGTACAGCCGACGCATTCAGGACTCTATGGGATCGGTTACCGAGGTCACAGCTGAAAGCTTGGCAGGACTTGATGATGTAAGAATCTACGGTGCCACGGCGCAAGTGAGCGAGCGGTTTGAAGCTGCTAGCGCATTCAACAAACAGCAAAGCCTCAAGCTCGCCTTCGTGCAGGCGGCCTCCACCCCCATTATGCAAACCTTATTAGCCCTCGCCTTGGGTGCGCTTTTTTGGTTTGCCCTGGATCCTGAGGTGCTTACCGAGTTTAGCGCCGGATCCCTCGTCGCATTCATTACCGCTGCGGCGCAGTTGGGCAAGCCTATCAGAACCTTAAGTAGTGTTCAGAGCATCATTCAGCGGGGACTGGCAGCTGCCGAAGATATCTTCGTCCAGCTCGATACATCGCCTGAAAGCGACGAGGGGGCGGAAAGGCCAGTGGACGTGAAAGGCAAGGTTGAATTCCGCGCTATCGATTTTAAGTACCCAAGTGCGCAAACGAACGCGATCTCGGACGTCAGCTTTTCGATTGAGCCAGGCCAAACGGTTGCGGTAGTGGGAAGGTCAGGTAGCGGTAAAAGCACGCTCGTTAAACTGTTAGCGAGATTTTACGTACCGACATCGGGCGAAATCCTGCTAGATGGAGTCGAGGTAAAAAACATCGGCCTCGCGCATTATCGTGAACAACTCGCGTTCGTACCTCAGAACATAACGATTTTTAGCGACTCTGTTGCGGGCAACATTGCGCTTGGCGCGATGAGCGAGTCAGAAAGAAACGCTATCGAGCAAGCGGCTGAGCAAGCTCAGGCAGCCAAGTTTGTTCAGGATCTTGAGAACGGCTACGACACGTTAATCGGCGATCAAGGGCTTGGGTTGTCAGGTGGACAGCAGCAGCGTATTGCAATAGCGCGGGCCTTGCTCAAGCAAGCGCCAGTGCTGATATTAGATGAGGCAACTTCGGCATTGGATACAGAGTCGGAGGCGCTGATTCAGTCAGCATTGGATACGAGTCGGGAAGGTCGGACAACCTTTGTTGTTGCGCACCGGCTATCGACAATTGAGTCCGCCGACTCGGTTCTGCTCATGGACGAGGGTAGGGTCGTTGCTCAAGGGAGTCATCAGCATCTTCTAGATAGCGAGCCCCTTTATCGCTCGCTTCACCAGCAAGGATTTGCCGCCGAATGACGACGGGAAGAGATTGGCTAGAGGGTGTGGTCAATCGTTCATGGTACGGACGAATCGGCGTCACATACCTTTTCTTGCCGTTACAGCCTATTGCTGCTCTTTTGATTTGGTGGCGGCGTAGGTTCCGTCCTTATACAAAATCTGCTGACGTCGGCGCACCGATTATCGTCGTAGGCGGACTCACTGCTGGCGGTACGGGCAAGACGCCAACGCTCATAGCCTTAGCGCGTTATCTTTCAGGGAAGGGGTTCAAGGTGGGCGTGGTCAGTCGCGGGTATGGTCGAAAGGCCAGCGAGAGTGGACTGCTCGTAGAGAGCGATCACAGCGCGGAAAAAGTTGGCGACGAACCTCTATTGATTAAGCGCTCGGTGCCTACTGCATCGGTTGTGGTGGATGATTCTAGACTGACCGCGGCAAGGATCCTTCACAGACAGCAGGGCGTCAGCGTCATTTTGTCTGACGACGGTTTGCAGCACTATGCGTTACCTCGCGACTTTGAAATTGCGGTTCTCGACGCCCATCGCGGCTTTGGAAACGGGTGGCTGGTGCCGGTGGGCCCATTGCGAGAGCCCATAAAGCGTCTTCAATCCGTAGATTTTGTGCTTGAACGTAACGGTTCAGATCCTGCAAGTGCCTTTCACTACGCACCGACACAGTTTGTCACTGTAGATGGTAGAGAGCAGCTTTCTGTTTCAGAGGCTTCCAGCCAATGGGCCGGGAAAAAAGTCGTTGCCGCAACGGGTTTGGGGCAGCCAAGCCAGTTTTTTAGCCTACTGGATGACCTTGGTGTGGCGTGTGAAACGGTCAATGTTGCCGATCACGCCGTCTTAGATATTCGTGCTATCGAAAATAGTTTCCAACCCGATATTGTCGTCATTACAGCCAAAGACGCGGTAAAACTCGAGATGGAGTCGTGCAATAATGTTTGGGTATTGGAGGTCGAGGCGGAGTTACCCGATTCCTTGTATTTAGCCATCGAGCAATGCTTAGAGCAGATTTCTATCTAAAGGTAATTTCATGTATCACGTTGTGATTCCAGCTCGATATGGCTCGAC
>JAYOAN010000021.1:14824-16988 GCA_038104285.1 Halieaceae bacterium | reverse complement strand
AGTATGTTTCCGGAGTGGCAATCGCCATGGATACGCTGCATATCCTGTAAGCCCATACCTGCAAGTATTTCAGTCGCCAGCGCATCGCAGTCGGCGGCTAGGGTGCGATACGCAGTACCCAGTTCGATCGGCACGAACTCGTCTTGGACGAAAAGACGTGACTCCGTAGCCATGCGCTGAGCACTGATATCACGGCGGTACTTAAAGTCGCTAGCTGAGCCGATGCGATGTATACGCCCCAATGTTTGTCCTAAGCGATAAATATGATCGAGGTTATCCAACTCTGGGGGATGTCCTCCTCGTCGCGCAAAGACACTAAAGCGCTGGCCATGCGCGTGATGCAGTGTTGCACCATTGATTTCTAGGGGCGCTACGACAGAGATTTCGTGCTGAACCAATTCTGCTGAGAAGGTGTGCTCCTCGAGGATCTGTTCGTCACTCCAACGGCCTTCCCGGTAGAACTTGGCAATAACGGGGGTGTCACCCTCAATACCAACTTGATACACCCTGTTCTCGTAACTGTTGAGTGCCAGCAGGCGCAGGTCGCTGACCAAGCCGGTGCTTTCAATACAGTCCACCACGCGATCGGGGGTGAGTGAGTCATAAGGATGCGACATCGGCGGTGTTGAACCTTCTTGAGCGTATATGGGAGTCTACCAGTTGCAACTTGCAACCTGTCCCATTCTGTCGCCAGGTTTTATATGAGAATTGTCGGCGCAAGGTTTTCCAAAACAAGGCATTATTGAACGGAAAGATGATTTTCACAGAATCGACTTGATCGCGAGACGTGCGCTGCGACTGACGGCCGAATCAATAGAAGGACCCAGTAGATGTTATTGGATCACGTTGTCTTATTCGTCGACGACCTCGACGACGCGGTAAATACCTTTTCGTCGTATGGCTTCACCGTGACGCCCGGCGGCATCAATGGACCGACGCACAACGCACTGATTGCGTTTGAAAACGAAACCTATATCGAGCTGATTGCGCTTCGAAAACGAACAACGCGACGCCTATTTAAGTTTATGCGCCGCTTGGGTCTGCTGCGCCTTCGCAGTTTGATGACAACAGACCTAAACAACCGTCTCTTTGGTTGGTTTAGTAAACCGCAAGGTTTCCGGGATATTTGTTTTCGAGCCGCATCGCTCGAGGAGGTTTCGAGAGAGTGCCTGGCGAGAGGTATACCCCTCACACCCATCATCCCGTTCAATCGCCATCGCCCTGATGGCGTTACAGTGTCCTGGTACTTAGCTGGTGCTGTTAATGAGGCGGAGCCGTTCTTTATTGAGGACAAAACACCACTTAATCTTCGTATTCCTGATGGAGCGGCCCGCATCCACGATAACGGCGCCTTGGGTATCACTGAGATAGGGACCAAGGTTCTGCTTAGCTTTTCGGTCGCCAATGCGTCAATAGGCGGCAACTCGGGCGTTCACGGTAAATTTGGCATCTCCATTAAAACAGTTTCATCTGCGCGAGACCTAGATCTACCGAGCAGCTATGCGGCCAATATTCGACTGGTAAATTGACATTCTTGCGATTCCGGCTCGGCAATGACGTTAAAGCAATTCCGAATTCGTAACAGAACGAAAAAGTCGCGAGAAATGAGACGAGAAAGTCTCTAAGGGCACCCGATGCAAGGCTATTCACCCGCAGCAGATAATAACAAGGCGGCGATTCTTTCAGTTCTGACTCACTATTTAGCAGAGGGTGACCATGTGCTTGAGGTAGGGAGTGGTTCGGGCCAACACGCCATCCATATGTCGGCAGCATTGCCCCAGATTCGATGGCAGCCCAGTGACCGAGCGATCACCCTAGCCGCCCTCAGCGCGAATATCCGAGAGTACGGAACGCCGAATGTTCAACAGCCCATCGAACTCGATCTAGCAAAACCGCCACCAGCACTACCCAAGGGCGTGCAATGTGTTTACGCCGCAAACGTGATGCATATCGTGAGCGAGCCTCTCGGGACCACCCTAATAAAATTAGCAGCGCAGAGCCTGTTAAAAGACGGTTATCTCGTCCTCTATGGGCCCTACCGATACGGAGGGAAATTCACCACGGAGTCCAATAAAGACTTTGATGGATGGCTGAAAGACCGAGACTCATCCAGTGGAGTCAGAGATTTCGAATGGGTTGAGAAGCTCGCTAATGAATCTGGTCT
>JAYOAN010000021.1:1768-14724 GCA_038104285.1 Halieaceae bacterium | reverse complement strand
CCAGTGGAGTCAGAGATTTCGAATGGGTTGAGAAGCTCGCTAATGAATCTGGTCTGACCCTCATCAAAGACCACGCCATGCCGGCAAATAATCAATGTCTCGTCTACAAGAAAGGCCCGTAGGTCGCTACTTTAAACGAGGCTCGTGCTACTGGTTCTTATAGACAGGCTTCCGCTTCTCAATGAAAGCTCGCATACCCTCTTTAAAGTCCTCCGTGCCTGAACACATAATCTGATTTCGGTTCTCGATAGCCATCGCAGCCTCAAGGCTTGAAGCGTCGATCGCCATATTCAGACCCTCTTTCGTCATCCGAAGGCCCATTGGCGAAGCCCCAAGTAAGTCATCAACGTAACCCTGGGCTGCGCTCTCCAGCGCATCGTCCGGCACCACCTCACTCACCAAACCTGTCGCCAATGCACGCTGTGCATTCACAAAACGTCCAGTCATCATCATTTCAGCTGCCACACTGACACCGACAAGGCGCGGCAGGAAGTAGCTCACACCCATATCGCAGGAAGACAGGCCTAGCTTGATGAATGCTGAGTTCATTTTCAGACTCTCACCCGCAATCTTGATGTCAGTTGCGAGTGCAAAAGCAAAACCGCCACCGCTCGCCGCGCCCTGAAGACAAGAGATAATCGGTTGAGGGCAACGGCGCATGCGAACGTAAACGTCAGCAAGGTGTCCTTGGAAACCGAAACCGCCACCAAATGGCGCGTCTTTGAGGCCTTCATGATCTTTAATATCAAGCCCAGCACAAAATGCGCGGCCTGCACCCCGCATAACAACAACGCGGCACTCACGGTCCTGAAATAAGTTTCCAAAGTAGTCTCTGAGCTCTGTCGCCATTCGAGTGTTGATAGCGTTGAGACTGTTGGGGCGATTGAGCGTTAACCAGTGCGCGGCACCCCGCGCATCGACGGTGATTGTTTCGTAGTCGTACAAAGCATTACTCCCCAGACTTGATTGTTAATCCTAGTGTGATTCTTGAACGTGGCGACATCAATCCACTATCGCATCAAAAATTTTTGGTCGAACACTAATCGAACACCAAAAGCTGTGAGGTCCAGATCACAGGTCGACAAAGAACTATTAGTAGGAACCTGATTTTCTGTTACGGTCTCTCACATAACAATAAGCAATTGGGCGGGGATTAGTAATGCAGTTAAGCAGTGAGCAACCTAATGAAGAGCGCCGTAAAAACGAGCGCCGCCAAGGCGAGAGGCGACAAGGCGAGCGACGTGAAACACCACGGGACACACCAGATCGCCGGTCAGGCGATCGACGTCAGGGAGAACGCCGGTCCGTAGAGTAGTTGAGCCCCATTCGGTTACTCCCAATCGCTTATTGAGCAACTGTCTTCGCTTTTTAGAGGTAAGCCGCAGCTCTGTCGACGAATTGGGCTCTAAGGCGCGTTTATTTGTCCCTATAAAATATTACGCGGCTACACTGGCCCCGTTTTTTTATTGGCCGCAACCCTTGAATTAACAACACTTCCTAGAGCAACAGCGAGACACTCTCGCGCACTGCGCGGTTAAGCTCCCTAAACGAGATACCCCAAGGGTTTTTCGATGTTCGAGCAAACGTCAGATATGGGTGGCTTGATAGGCGCTAGTCGATGATTACGACTCGACAGCCAGGCCGTATTCCTGGCTGGCGTCTTGGATCCACAGCCAGATGTAATCAGCAAAGCTACGGCGCACCACCAGTTCAAATTCAGACTCACCCGTACGCCGAATCACAGCCCCCGCCTTAGCAAATACCGTTGAAACAACCTTACCCACTGGGAACTCAGAGTCATGAAGATCAACCGGAGTCGATTTCTTGAGCATATCGACAGCATGTTTGCCGCGCAGCTTGTAGACCGTCATACCACCACTGCCATTGACCAGTGAGTGGTGACCCTTCATCTCGGCCCGAAAACGCGTTTCAAGATCAAACACCAGATCGTTTGGAAGCGAGATCAACCACTCATCAGGAGCGATCCAACGCACGACAAAATCACCCTGCTCAACGCTGGTAAGTGGGCTCAGTGGAAGCGCAACACCTAAAATTGACTGCGCAACAGCGATCAATGGCGAGCTGGGTTCGCAACGTAAAGTAAGATGGCCCAACAGACCCGCTTCGCTAAAAATGACCCCTGCATCATCATTAGACTGACCGCCGATATCTGCCAAACCCACGTGGTGCAGCGGTGATTCACCACGCACACCCGCATCGGAGCCTGGCACCTGATTCATAATCGCAACAACGCTATTCGTTTCAGACATTTTGACGCTCTCCCGTTGGGTCAAGGAACACCGGGCTACAAATTTCAGCTTCTATAACGCGACCATCGGCAAGTGGGTAATAAACTTTTTCGCCCATGCGATCCAGCCCCCCTTTAACAAGACCCATGGCAATACTATGACCCAGATTGGCACTCCAGTAGCTCGACGTAACGTGGCCTACCATCGGCATGGGGATGGGTGCTTTTGGATCAAATACACCCTGAGCGCCCTCGGGTAGCACAACCCTAGGATCTGTCGTTTTCAGACCAACAAGCTGCTTACGGTTTTCACGAACACAATCTTCGCGAGCCATACCGCGCTTACCAATAAAGCTGAACGGTTTCTGCTGCGAGACTGCCCAACCCATACCTAGATCATAGGGATGTACAGAACCGTCTGTATCTTGACCTGCGATGATGAAACCCTTCTCTGCACGGAGAATATGCATGGTTTCTGTCCCGTATGGCGTCAGGTTGTATTTCTCGCCTACTTCGAACAGTTTTTCCCATACGTGTAGACCAAAGTTGGCCTGCACATTGATCTCAAACGACATTTCACCCGTGAATGAAATACGGAATACACGGGCCGGAACACCTGCAACCGTCATCTCACGCCAATCCATGTAACCGAAGTTCTCTGCTGACACATCGTAATCGGTCAATTCCGCAATAAGCTTACGGCTATTGGGACCTGAGATGGTCATGGTCGCCCAGTGATCTGTGACCGTATTGAAGTACACCTCCAGCTCTGGCCACTCAGTCTGATGGTAAAGCTCAAGCCACTCGTAAACGCGCGCGGCACCACCCGTGGTAGTTGTCATAATGAAGTGGTTGTCACCCAGACAGGCAGTAACGCCGTCATCGAAGACCATGCCATCCTCACCACACATCAGTCCGTAACGACACCTACCGACAGCAAGCTTCGCCCACGCGTTGGTGTAAACACGGCCGAGGAATTCGCGTGCATCTTTACCTTGGATATCGATTTTGCCTAACGTCGACGCATCCAAAATACCGACTGACTCACGCGTTGCTAGACACTCACGATCAAGTGACTGCTGCATCGTCTCGCCGGCTTTAGGGAAGTACCACGGACGTTTCCACTGACCCACATCTTCAAACTTAGCCCCGTTTGCAACGTGCCATGAATGCATGGCAGTGAAACGCTCAGGGTCAAACAACTCACCGCGATCGCGACCCACAATCGCACCAAACGTGACGGGCGTGTAGTTAGGTCGGAACATCGTTGTTCCTGTCTCCGGGATCGTTTTTCCAAGCGCTTTGGCCGTAATCGCCATACCATTAATATTGCCCAACTTGCCTTGGTCTGTGCCAAAACCCATTGCTGTGTAGCGTTTGACGTGCTCGATTGACTCGAAACCTTCACGACAAGACAGCTCGATACCGGCAGCGGTTACATCGTTCTGATAATCAACGAACTGCTTAGGCGCTCGCGCTGTGCGCTTAATATGGGGCACGTGGAACAGCGTCATCGCTGCATCCTGCGCACACGCTTCTGTGGCAGGAACGACAACGTCAACGACAGATTTATCAAGTGCTTCAATAGCTGTCTGAGCAGCTTCAATACCCTGGGCAATCGCACCGGCGGTTGTGTATTCTCCATTTGCAGCACCTGCTGTGAGGCGCTTCTCGACCGTTGGGCCTGCGAGGAAACCAAGAATCTCTTCATTCCATACAGGGCGGCTACCACAGTGTCCTGCAAGGTGAATCACCGGACTCCAACCACCACTGCTGGCAACAGTGTCAGTGCCTAGTTTCGTGACAGAACCAGTGACCATGTCTCCATCAGCACTGATGGGCGCTACAGAAACACCCGTTACACGTTTAGAGCCTGCGACATCGATAACGGCAGAACCCGTAACAACCTTAATACCGAGATCCATAGCTTTTGCTACGCACGCGCCCTTGGGGCTCTGACGAGTATCAACAATGGCAACAACTCTTCGACCCGCTTCATGCCAATCGAACGCTGCCTGATAGCCGCCGTCATTGGTTGTCATCAGAACAAGTTCGTTACCGGGTACAACACCATAACGATTGATATAGGTTGATACCGCGTTGGCCACCATGCAGCCGGGGACATCGTTGTTACCAAATACCAGTGGCCGTTCGTGAGCACCGGAGGCGAGAACAACCCACTTCGCTCGAACACGGTGAAGGCGCTGACGAGCCTTACCGCTTGGCGCTTTGTCAGCAATGTGGTCGGTACAACGCTCATGAATAGTAAGGAAATTGTGGTCGTGATAGCCGTTAACGGTTGACCGTGGCAGTAACATCACGTCTTTGTTTGCGGCTAACTCATCAACAGTGCTGCTAACCCATGCCTCCGCGGGCTCACCATCGAGTGTCTCTTTGGTGCTCAACAGGCTCCCGCCGAACTCTGACTGCTCATCAGCGAGAATAACGCGAGCACCTGAGCGGGCCGCAGTAAGTGCTGCTGCAAGACCAGCCGGCCCTCCGCCTACAACGAGCACATCGCAGTGCTGATTAACCTTGTCGTAGAGGTCTGGGTCGGTCTCAAGCGATGTACGCCCAAGTCCTGCGGCCTTACGAATAAACTTCTCGTACGTCTCCCACATGTTTCCCGGGAACATGAACGTCTTGTAGTAGAAGCCTGGAGGCATCATCTTGCCGCCAACTTTGCCCACATAGCTCATTAAGTCTGTATCAACACTCGGCCAACCATTAACCGCACCTGACACAAGGCCGTCGAACAGCTCTTGCTGAGTCGCTCGGACGTTTGGCACCTGAGTTGCTTCTGTGGAGCCCAACTGCATGATTGCATTTGGCTCTTCAGCGCCTGCAGCCATAATGCCGCGCGGACGACTGTATTTAAAACTGCGACCAACGACATCAATGCCATTTGCTAACAGGGCTGAAGCGAGCGTATCTCCCTCATAGCCTTGCAGCGTTTTGCCGTTATACACAAACGACATCGATTGATCACGGTTGATGCGGCCACCCGATGGGAGGCGATTTTTCTGTGACATGATTCGCTTCTCCCCTAGACCTTATCTGCCGAACTAACGACCGATGGCCGCTCACCAACCTTGTAAACCTCTTTGATCTCGTAGGTAACGGTATCGCGCGTCACATTAAAGAACTTGCGACAACCAGCGTTATGAACCCAGAGTTCATGGTGCAAACCACGAGGATTTTTTCGAAAGTACAGGTAATTACCCCATTCCTCGTCGGTAAGTGCTTCAGGATCCAGTGGACGTGCTATGTGAGCCTGCCCTTTTGCGTGAAACTCTTCCTCTTCGCGGTGCTCACAGCAGTGCGGACAATAAATATGAAACATTGCATCTACCCCTTAGTGAGCTACACCAGCTGCGCCATGCTCGTCGACAAGGGCGCCAGTGTGGAATCGGAACATCGAAAAAGGTTTGGCCAATGGGTGCATCTCACCCTTGGCGAGCGAGGCCGCAAACACATGTCCAGAACCCGGCGTTGCTTTAAAGCCACCGGTTCCCCAACCACAGTTGAAGTAGAGGTTTTCTACAGGCGACTCACTGAGTATCGGGCAAGCATCAGGGCAGGTATCGACAATGCCACCCCACTGACGATTCATGCGCACGCGACTAAAGATCGGGAATAGCTCGAGAATAGCTTGGAGTGTGTGTTCAATCGTTGGGAACGAGCCACGCTGACCGTAACCGTTGTAACCATCGATACCCGCCCCGATAACTAGGTCGCCTTTATCGGACTGGCTTATATAGCCGTGCACGTGGTTAGACATGACAACCGTATCGAGGATCGGCTTGATGGGCTCAGAAACAAGTGCTTGCAGCGGGTGCGATTCAAGCGGAAGTTCAAAACCACCCATGGCTGCGATAACACTGGAGTTGCCGGCAGTCACAGAACCCACACGCTCAGCACGAATTTCGCCGTAGCGGTTAGTCTTAACACCGACACAGGTACCGTCCTCGATAATGAGATCAGTCACTTCCGTTTGCTGAAAAATGTCCACGCCGTGCGCATCCGCTCCACGTGCATAGCCCCAAGCAACCGCATCGTGACGCGCAACACCCGCACGCGGCTGCCAAGAGGCGCCCAATACGGGGTAACGGGTATTTGCAGAGCAGTCCATGTGCGGAACAATCTCTTGAACCTGCTTCGTATCGAGCGCCTCACTATCGATACCATTCAGACGGTTAGCGTTAACACGTCTATGAATGTCACGCATGTCCTGAAGCGTATGACCGAGGTTTAACACGCCACGTTGCGAGAACATTACGTTGTAGTTTAGGTCTTGTGACAGACCTTCCCACAGACCCATAGCGTGCTCGTAAAGATGGGCCGCCTCATCCCATAGATAGTTCGACCGTACGATGGTGGTATTGCGACCCGTGTTACCGCCGCCTAGGTAACCTTTTTCAACGACCGCAACGTTGGTCACACCAAATTCTTTTGCGAGGTAGTACGCAGTTGCCAAACCGTGACCACCACCACCAATGACGATGACGTCATATTTCTTCTTAGGTGTTGGGTTGCGCCATGCGCGTTGCCAATTCTCGTGATGGCTAAGGCTATGTTTGATCAGCCCAAAACCAGAATAGTGCTGCATGCGACCAGCTCCCTTTGAATATCTCGCGGTCTAAAACCGCTCAAAAGTGAATGTGTTATCCGTGTACTAGGTAGTACAACCAGAGCGCTTTGACTTTCCGTCAACGTTATAAATTTTTGCTTTTAGCGCTTCACCCCGTGCTGTCTCACAACGTGTAAATGATCAGCACTTTCGCGCGCGATTGTGACACATAGCTCCTCGTGAAAACCACGTTTTATGCATACTTGAGAGAGTAAATTTAGGTAGAAATTAACAAGTGTGGAATGAAGGTAATCGGGGGAATTACGTAGTTGTCTACAACGCTATTGCCACAAGCAAAAATGACCCGAAATCGGGATGGACTTCAACGTGAAGTGAAGCGGCTCATCCCCATAAATCTGTCGATAAGTATTTCAACCCCGAGTCACAAATAATCACGGCGATGGTGCGCCCCCTCATGGGTCCTTTGAGCAATTCAAGCGCTGCCGCAACATTGGCGCCTGCGGAAAAGCCCCCAAATACACCCTCTAGACGAGCCAAATCTCGGGTCATGTCAGCAGCTTGCTCGCCCGAGACTTGCAGATAACCATCAATGAGTGATGTGTCTAGAAACGCAAGATCAGACTTTGAGTAGCCACCCCCTTGAATCGGATGATTTGGATTGTGAGCCATCTTCCCAGCCAAGACTGCGGCGCCCTCCGGCTCGACAATAAAGCACTCAATGGCTGGGTTGCGGTCCTTCAATGCCCGCGAGACGCCAAAGAACGTCCCGCCAGAGCCAAGAAAATCGACAAAACCATCTAGCTTTCCCTCGGTCCCCTCCCAAATTTCGGGCCCTGTGGTTGCGTAATGTGCTTGCCAATTCCCATCTCGCTGGAATTGGTCTGCTCTAAACGCAGATCGCTCCAGGGTTACCTGCTCAGCCGCCTCTTCAACTAATGCTAAGTCATCGCCCGATACCTGACCCGGTTCAGAGTCAGGCGTCTGGTCGACGAGGAGAACTTCGGCACCGAGTGAGCGCATCATCCGCGCACGTTCCTCCGAGTTTCCACGAGACATGACGGCGACAAAGGAATACCCCTTGATAGCGCAAACGATCGCTAGACCCGTACCCATATTGCCTGAGGTTAATTCGACAACGGTTTGCCCGGGCTTCAGCTCACCCGTAGCTTCGGCTGCCTCAATCACACCAAGTGCAGCACGATCCTTTTTTGAAAACCCCGGATTCAAATAGTCGAGTTTGGCCACAATACTGCCCTCGACGCCGTAAGCCCGGGTGAGGCGATCGAGGCGAACTAGTGGTGTGCCGCCGATAACTTCAATGACGGAGGACGCTAACCGCATGGGTATTTCCTGCTGGGATGATTTTGCCTTTTGGCATTCAATCAGACTGCTTCAGCAAAGCCCAGTGGCTTAGAGCGAAAGCCCAGTGGGTGAAAACGAAAGCCCAGTGGAAAACAAGGAAAGTCGAGCGGAGGACGACCAGAACCTACCGATAGCCCAGGTCAGACAGAGATAACGACGCGCAGCGTAAAATAACAGTGCCTGACACATGCACACAATCGGGATGCAATCTAATGAAAAACACTGCCCTGTTAATTCATGCCGACCCTTCGAAAGCAGACACCCAGAACAAGTAGCCACTAAGCTTCAACTTATTCGGCGAAGATAATCTTTAAACAACTGTCTAATGCGATTCTCGAGTTTTGATTTCTTGAAGTTGCTACTATGCGGGACATTGCAACAATGGCGCTCGACTGTAGCCTTCGCCAATGAATACCGAGCCGGAATACACAATAGCAAAACGTGCAGGGGTAACAACGCACGCTTGATTAGTACACAGAGAGTCTAAAAGTTCCGAAGTGAGACCTTTGATTTTTAAACGTATATTTTCTTCGAGTGCACGAGCGAATGTTATTGCCTGTAGCGCTCCTACACTTCTTACTACGTCAATAGCTGTGGCGGACTCGACCCGACTTGAGGAAGTGGTCGTCAGCGGAGTCGCAGATCCGCGTATGGGTTCACTACTCACAAGTACCGACATACGAACAACCTCGGCGGAAGAGCAAATCACCCTACCCCTCTCCGTCGGATCGCTAGCTGATGCACTGCCGGGAGTCTCATTGAATGGACAAGGTGGGTTATTCCAAAGCTACAGTATGCGCGGTTTCAGCCGCTGGAGAATTCGAACGGAAATCTCCGGTGTACCCATCCTTACAGATCGGCGGGCGGGCAATTCGCTATCGTTTTTGCCCCCAGAGCTTATAGACACTGTCCAGGTGAATATGGGCCCTGCATCGAGTCTCTATGGCTCAGGTGCTATGGGTGGCGTCATGAACGTCTCGCTACTCAATCCCACTGCAACTTCGGTAAGCGTAAATGCCTCATCCATGGGGAGTGCTCATGAGGTCTCGCTAAAGACACCCATCAATGAAGACACCTCTCTGGTAGGCAGCATTCGCGAAGCCAGTAATGGCAAATCGGGTGGCGGCACGCCATTGAGTACCGGCTTCAAACAATCAACCTTCTACGTTCGCAACAAGTCTCACGTCAATATGACGGAATTTTCCACGGAGCTACTCGTCAGCAATGGAACCGATATTGGAAAGAGTTCAGCGCTGTTCCCAAATGCTCGAATAACAAACTACCCTCACGATAATCACCGGCTTTTGAATATTCGCGCCACCACTGCCAATAATTGGTTTGTTCAGACCTATGCCCACCAACAGGAGTGGGCTTCAACAACGCTTCGTGGCAGTGGGCTGAGAAACACGAGCGATTATTCGAGCATGACTATAGGGGGATTACTCTCTCGCACCTCACAATCTGACCAGTTCACTCAACGTTACGGCCTTGACCTTACGCGCCGGTATGGCGTTGATATCGCAGAAACTATCGTGGACTCCGAAGCTGAGCTCGCATCTCGCAACGTTATAAACGATGGGACAGAGTGGACCGCTGGACTTTTTTGGGAGCGCACTTGGTATCTAAATGGGCTCTCCGTGCAGGGCGGCTTTCGCGCTGACAGAGCCGAGGCACAGGTCGCTTCCGGCGCCACGAATCACTCAGACGTTAACTTGCAGCTGAAAGCTAACTGGCAACTGACCTCAGCATGGGATCTGACCGTAGAGCTTGGTTCGGCATATCGCCTCCCTACGCTAAGCGAGCTGTATTTTGAGGGAGAGACACCCCGTGGACGCTTAGTGGGAAACGATACCTTGAAGAGTGAGGAGACGGTGGGTGCGCAACTCACGCTTCTATACAACGTTGGTGACACCGCTTTTGAAATGACTGCCTCGGCTAACCGAGTGGATCGATACATAGAACGAATCTTGCTCTCTGACGGTCTTGAGTCCTACAGAAACCTAGAATCCGGTGATCTTTGGGGCATTGATGGCCAAATTCAGCGACGAGACAACAATATAGAACACACACTTGCGTGGCAGTGGCAGCACGGTGAGTCATCTACGGGCGAGACGATCGCTGACTTACCACCACCGAGTGTTCGCTATGCCACCTCATGGCAACATTCGAGCGTCGCACTGGGGATGGACTTTCGATACAGATTCTCTCGCAACAGATCGGGACCAGGCGAATTAGCCTTGGGCAGTGCTGCAATTCTCGGTATTTCAGCTGAGTGGATGATTAATCCAAAATGGACTGTGAAAACATCCATTACTAATGGTTTGAACAAAAATTATCGAACAAGCGCCACCCAACAAGCGCCCTTTGATATGGGGCGCGCAATCAATGTGAAAATCGACTGGCGCCCGTAATCAGAACTATGTGCTTCCTTACTGGACCTTAGAATTGGGCCACATTCAGCATTAGAAGCGACTAAAAGCCCTCAGAGTCCAATAGGGTCTCCTACCGTCCATGGAGCCCCGGCTTTTTGCAGTTCCGCTCTCAAGGCAGGAATCTCGTTTTCAATTAGTGCGTTCAAACGATCTTTTGCCGGTTCGAAAGCGCCCCGAGCATATTCGACACTCTGGCGATGGCTCGGTGTGGGCCCATAGCTTGAGTTGGATACCCCGCGCATCGCATGTCCGAGCCAGGTCGTCACGCTCGTAGGGCCATAGCCTCCAATCCCCTCCTGCATGCTGTTACCAAAGATAACTTCTTCAATGTCAAACAAGGCGGCCTTGATTGCAGCGATCTTAGTACTGGCACCAGGCATCGACGTTTGCATACGAGACATCATAGTTCCGAGGTCTGCGAGTTCCTTTCGCGCCGCTTTGATTGCGTAGCGCGCTGCCTGAGACTGACCGTACAGCTCGCTGAGCTCGTTATTGAAGGCTTCCATCTCTGCAAGCGTCGCCCCCGTTAGAGAGCCTTCGCGTAATTGATTAACCTTGAAGCTTACAGGGCCGGCAAGGCGTCTCTGCTCGCCTTCCTCGGTAACAACCAACGCCGCACTGTAGGTTCCGGGCATTACCATGAAGCCGCTTGGCGATTCTCCGCGCCAGTTCTTTCCAGTTTGGACGGGGCCAAGGTATGAGCGGCGTAAATCCCATGCCACACGATTTAGTCCTTTACTGTTACTTGCAGGTACGCGGCGCAGGACTGTGCCCGACGCGTCATAGACGACTAATTCAACCCTGGGCTTTGCCTCGCGCTCTTCTGCAGTGACCGCATCCCAGCCCGGGAAGGTCACAGATTTGCCCGCTTTCTTGGCTTTCTTCTCCGAAGCTTGACGCAGCTGCTTCTGGGTCTTAAAGCTATCAGCAAGATAATAGGTAAACACTGAGCCAAACGGTGGGTTCTCAGCAACGTAAAGTGAATCGCCCTGCGAACCCTTCGGCCGGTACCCCAATGGACGTTTTTGGAAGTACCAGTGCGCGTGTCGCGGCTCGAACAACTCGGCTTCCTGCTCGAAGGTATCGGCATCCATCGATCTGAGCGCAGTGTAGTCATCGAGTACAAAGAAGCCACGACCGAAACTTGCGGCCACAAGATCGTTCTCTCGGCGCTGAATTTGAATATCGCGTACCGATATTGTGGGCATACCGCCCGAGAGCTTGTGCCAAGAATCGCCAGAATCGAGCGTTGTAAATACGCCAAACTCGGTCGCCGCGAACATGAGCGACGCACGCTCGTGGTCTTGCACTAGTCTCCACACAAGATGCTTATCAGGAATGCCGTCTGTGATCATTGTCCAGCTACGACCACGGTTTTTACTTACCAATAGATACGGCGTGAAATCACCGTACTTGTGGTTATCCAAAGCAACGTAAACCGTGTCTTCATCGTGTAGGTCAGCGCGTATGTCGTTCACAAAGGCGGTATCGGGAACACCTGGCAATGAGCCAACATCTATTGTCCGCCAGCTACCACCGTCATCTTGTGAAATATGAATCTGCCCATCATCTGAACCGGCGTAAAGTAAACCGGCCTTGATTGGCGACTCTGCAAGCGACGTGATCGAGTTGTAATTCGACATGGCATACATATCCCAAGGCGAATCCCAACTTTGAGTGTCTCCCATGATAGGCATGGAAAAGCGCTCTTCATTACGCGTCAGGTCACCTGAGATGGCAGTCCAGCTGTCTCCGCGATCCTCCGACTTCCAGACACGCTGAGACGCGAAGTAGAGTCGCGAAGGCTTATGTGGGCTGACCAGAATGGGCGCGTCCCAGTTGTAGCGCTCCGGAGGCTCGCCGGGTCCCGCTTGGGGCTGGATATAGACCGTCTCACCTGTACGGCGATCAATCCGCGTAAGGTTACCCTGCTGAGATTGCGCGTAGACGATATCGGGATTGCCCGGCTCGGTTGCGGGCTGATGGCCATCACCACCTAGAATGACAAACCAATCTGCCGTTCGAATGCCACTGACGTTATCAGTCCGCGAGGGACCACCTTGTGTGTTGTTGTCCTGAGTGCCGCCGTAAATATTGTAGAAAGGCTCGGCGTCATCGAGTGCCAGCTTGTAATACTGTGTGATGGGAAGGTTTTCCATGAAGCGCCAGGTAGCACCTAAGTCGAAGCTCTCGTAAACGCCACCGTCGGTACCCATCATGATGTAATCGGGATCAGCCGGATCAAACACAATCGCGTGCATGTCGCCGTGCTGGTTAGGGTGCTCCATATACGTAAAGGTCTTACCGCCATCGGTCGACTTTT
>JAYOAN010000021.1:0-1668 GCA_038104285.1 Halieaceae bacterium | reverse complement strand
TGCTGGTTAGGGTGCTCCATATACGTAAAGGTCTTACCGCCATCGGTCGACTTTTGAACGGTTGGGCCCACCAGATAGAGCCAGTCGAAATGGTGCGGACTCGCAAAGATCTCTTGGTAGTAATGCGGACCCGTGCCGCCACCAACCGCGTCTGCTCCCTTAGTCCAGCTTGCCCCTCGATCATCTGAGCGCCAAACACCGCCCTCCCTGCGATTGAGTTCGATGGCTGCGTAAACAACGTCGGGGTCCTGTGGGGAGATAGTTAGACCAATCTTGCCCATATTGCCCTTGGGGAGACCAGTCTCCAGACGCTGCCATGTCTCTCCACCATCTGTGGACTTGTGGACACCGCTCTCGGGGCCACCACCCATGTAGGCCGCAACCGTACGGTGATGCTGCCACGTGGCTGCGTACAGAACGTCAGGATTCGAAGGATCAATAACGATATCGGTAACGCCCGTCCACTCGCCAGCGCTCAGAACGTTGCGCCAGGTGTCACCGCCATCGCTTGTCTTGTAGAGGCCGCGCTCACCACCCGGAGTCCATAATGGCCCCTGCACCGCAGCCCACACCACATCTGAGTTATCGGGGTGCACCAAGATGGTCGAGATATGCTGAGACTCCTTAAGTCCCATATTTTCCCAAGTAGCACCTCCATCATCGGAGCGGTAAATGCCGTCGCCAAAGCCAACGTGACGCCCACCCACGTCTTCACCTGTACCTACCCAAACCGTATTAGGGTTGGAGGGGTCCACCGTTACGTTGCCGATGGAGTAGGAACTTTGGCCGTCGAAGATCGGTGTCCAAGACACACCTGCATTTTCAGTCTTCCAGACACCGCCTGAGCCTACCGCCACGTACCAGACGCTCGAATCTTCAGGATCCCAATCGATGTCCGAAATGCGGCCCGACATAAACGCCGGACCTATGTTCCGCCATTTCAGACCGCTTAAGTCCATCACATCGTCGTCAGCAACAGCTGTGAAAGGTAGTGTAAAAGTGAGTGACAGTGCCGCAGTAAGCGTTGTGTAAAGCCCTCGAATCATGAGTATGCTCCCATTCATGTAATGCCCTGAGGTTAGCACTCCTTTCGATTAGGTGGCACACTTTCCCGTGTCCGATGTTTTGTTTCCCCTATTGTCCACACCCCACAACGCAAATTGTGCGGCCCTGTGTACTTTGAAGCGATCTGTGTGGCTCGTTAGAAATAAGGTGTGACATGCACAAGGCAGCAAGAATTTTGCTAAATCTGATACGTTTCGACATCGCGTTGGGCCTAGCACTTTTCGCTTGGGTCCTCTGGTTGGAGTTTGGGTCATGACGGGCGTTGGCGTCGCACTTGGTGCAATTGGCTTTGTTGTCACAGGCGAACCGCTCTGGATTGCCGCGGGAGCGCTGGCTGGCGCTATTCTTGAGTGGTTTGAGCGCTCAGAAAGTTAAGTCAACCAAGACAGTGCTCAGAACAACCTATGGCCTTCGGCCCCCTCGAGCTTCCCTCCTAACGCCGCTCGGTGCCAAATGCTCCTTGAGTCGCATTTGGTCGATCCTAGGGTTCTAATCCCCTTTTTCACTACCCTAATCAAAAACGCCTCCACTAGGGAGGCGCATTTGGTTAGATGGCGGAGAAGGAGGGATTCGAACCCTCGATACGTTGCCGTATACACACTT
>JAYOAN010000175.1:0-3245 GCA_038104285.1 Halieaceae bacterium | reverse complement strand
TCGAATGTGATCTTTTCACCACCTTAGACCAATCGCTACGCAGGTTGCGAATGCATGGAAACACCGGTCAACCCGCTCGCTCCCAAAAGGACTGAGAGCGAGCGATAAAGATGTTGACGAGTTCTAACTGCAGTTTCGGATCGTATTAGGAGAGCGTTTACCCAGTGAGCCCGCCACTAACTCGAGGCAATAATTTGAGCTCGATGTGAGACTTTCTCTGCGTGGTCAGCGACTTCTCCAATCTGAGACAGCAGCTGATACAAGAACATCGCATCAATGGGTGAAATTTTTTCCTCGTGGGATCGCAACTTTGCTCTGATTTTTAACTGCGATTTATCTGAGCGGCGCTCTATTTTCTCAACAGCCACGCACTTACTTGCGATCACTTTCACTTGACGTGCACCAAAGGCTGATTTCGAGAGATCGCGCGTCGCTACTACCACCTCGACGGCCTTCTCAGCCGCTTGAATAACAGTTTCAATGTACTTGGAAAGTGATTTATCCAACTTTTTTGGGAACGCCAGTTCGCGGCCAAGCGAGAGGCCTGCAATGTCCTTGGTTTCGTTCGCCATCTTGTCCTGGATGCGGACTAAATCGAGTAGATCAGCACGCGAAACCGACATCCATAAACCTCGAGGAAGGTTCATTCGGACTTCCATTTTTATATCGTCCGCGATTCCCTCCAGTCGAACGATTTCGGCTTGAACTTTTTCAGCTTTCTTCCAATCGCCGGCTTGCGCCGCTTCAAAATACGCGCTGAGTTGCTTTACACAGTCTAGGCACGCTTGTGCGTGGCGCTCTATGTGTCCGAGCGGTGAACTGCTGAATACATCGTTTAAAGCGGGTTTTACATCCATATCGTTTTTCCCTTAGCTTTGTTTATTCGCAGGCACTTGAAAGCGCGGCACTTTGTGTAAGTCGCTAAACCCCAACTAGCCAAAGCGCCCCGTCCTTCTTATGCACCAAAGATAGCAGACAGTATGTAGAAGAAGACAATGGCGAGACCGGCACCCGCAGGTAGGGTCACTACCCACGACGCAATGATGGCTCCGACCACTCTTAAGTTAAGCGCTTCAACACCACGTGCCAGACCCACACCAAGTACAGCACCCACCAATGTATGGGTGGTGGAGATAGGTAAGCCAGTTGCCGACGCTAGTACGACTGTAGATGCGGCTGCAAGCTCGGCTGCGAACCCTCTGCTAGGTGTCAATTCAGTAATCTTTCGACCAATAGTTTGAATAACACGCCATCCGTAGGTTGCAAGGCCCACAACAATACCTGCAGCACCAATTCCTAGTACCCACCAGGGTAGACCAGCTTTGGCGCCGATGACCCCGCCTGATTGAACGGTGCTTACAACTGCTGCAAGAGGGCCAACTGCATTGGCAACGTCATTGGAGCCGTGGGCGAAAGCCATACCACAGGCGGTAAAGATCATCAGGATGCCGAAGATACGTTCGATATTTTCATTGCTGTTTATGTCGCCCGTAGTTTTGATTTTGCGCAAAAGGGCGGCGCCAATAGCGGCGACAACCAAACCGATGACGGCAGAAATAACCATCGCATTGACAAATTTCGATCCCATCCCCAAGTCAAAGTCGATGCCTATGTGCTTCAAGCCTTTAAGCAGGGTGACCATGCTAATCATGAAGCCGACCATCCACATATACACCGGGACGTACTTGCGTGCGCGCTCAAAGGTATTTTCGTGATCAAAGATCAGCTTCCTTACCGAGATAATCAGCACAAAGGCCATGGAGCCTGCTAGAAGCGGTGATACCACCCAACTTGCCGCGATCTGACCTACTTTGCCCCACGCCACTGCGTCGACAGAGATACCCACTGCACCGAAGCCAACGATGGCACCAACGATCGAGTGTGTGGTAGAAACTGGCCACCCCTTGATGCTGGCAATGAGCAACCAGGTAGCTGCGGCTAACAGTGCTGAAAGCATGCCGAACACCAATAGCTCCGGAGTTTCGGTAAGCACTGTGGGATCAATAATTCCCTTTCGAATGGTGGAGGTGACCTCTCCGCCTGCCAGATAGGCACCTGCGAATTCAAAGACCGCAGCGATGATTATGGCCTGCTTTAGCGTGAGTGCTCTCGAACCCACTGAGGTACCCATGGCATTTGCTACGTCATTTGCACCAATGCCCCAGGCCATAAAAAGGCCAAATACGCAAGCAAGTGTAAGCAGTATAAAACCGTGTGATGCGATGATTTCCATTTGAGACGCTCCTATGTCGGCGTTTGTTCAAACCTATTGTTGAGATTAGGCGAGTCAGTGCTTTTTAGTAGGAAACATCCCACTGAATTCTGAATCGGTTGTCTGAGTGATTTGAGCCAAGCAGGCCGTCATCTAACGTCAAGCGCGAGAAATCCACCGTCACTTTGTTGTTGTGGCCAGAGAAGAACCAGTTGGCCCCGAGCGTGTACTCTTCTCTCTCGTTGTAGACGCTACGATCAGACTTATTGGGTTCGCTCACGAAAGCGTATCGGGCAGCAAGCTCCAGCGGCGCCGGAAACGACTCGAACATATTGTTGAAGAAGTATCCCGACTGGATATAGAAGCCAGTCATGTCGCTTTCAGTATTGAGGCTGCGGTCTGTAATGAACTTGCGGTGCCATTCCTGTTGAATCGAGAAACCTCGATATTTATAAGCAAACTCTTGTACTGCTTGCTCTACTCTAAACTGGTCAGCCTCTGCATCGGCAGGTTTCGAGAACCCGTCTAAATTGCCGCAGCCAGATGATGACCACCGCGTGCAAGCGCTTGTATTAGTGAATCCTGCGATCGCGAATGACCCGGTTGGCTTCTCCGTGAACTCGACATCGGTCTGACGGAAGCCAAGATCTCGACCAAGGAAATTCCACTGTAAGCGACCCATGTAAAGATGATCGTTTGAGCTGTTTCTGACTCCACGACCTTCACCATTAAATACGCCGGCGTAGTAGCGCATGTCAGCTGGCGTGTTTTTGAATAAGTGGCCGCGAAGCTGAACGCCAATTTGGCGGTCTACTGTGAAGGCGCGGTTTACGATTGACCGCTCTACAAACTGCTGGCGACCTGATGAGTCAACGCGTTCTCGGTTCAGATCTATCTTCCACTGACCAACACGAATTCCGCCCCAGTCCCACTTCGCCAGATCGATACGGTAGTCGATGACTCGCGCACTTGCTTTTGATGAGCTGTCATCTACGTCGCGCGCAGGTTGGAGATCTACTTCGAAATAGTACTT
>JAYOAN010000174.1:0-3247 GCA_038104285.1 Halieaceae bacterium | reverse complement strand
ACTCCTATGGTTTATGCCAAGGCCATAACACTGCTATGACCACCCTAGGTGAACGTATTCACCATCTGCGTAGGTTGAACTTCTACCAGCTTCGTTTAAGGAGACAGTGTCTCCCCCTACGGTCTTTGATAGTCCTGCGTCCTGCTAGGGGCTGCGCCCACACACTCTGCTTAAGACTTCAAAGTGGAATGCCCAAAACTGCTGCACTCCGTGCCTGCCAAACAACGACAAGCGAGCCCCGGGCAAGCCCGGAGCAAATTCCGAATCATTAAAATTCAATAACGCTGTGATCGATAGTGACACCAGGACCCATGGTCGTGGACAGTGTCACTTTACGGACGTAAACGCCTTTTGCTGCCGCTGGCTTCGCTTTTTTGAGGTCAGCCAATACTGCCACGAGGTTGCCCTCAATCGCTGCAGCATCAAAATCAATCTTGCCAATACCGCCGTGGATGATGCCGTTCTTGTCAGTACGGAAACGCACCTGACCCGCTTTCGCGTTCTGCACAGCTGCGGCGATATCAGGTGTCACTGTGCCCGTTTTGGGGTTGGGCATCAGACCACGAGGGCCAAGAACCTGACCAAGCTGACCCACGACGCGCATTGCATCAGGAGATGCGATAACGACGTCGAAGTCCATCATGCCGCCTTTAATTTCAGCGGCGAGCTCATCCATACCCACAAGGTCGGCGCCTGCTTCTTTTGCCTTGTCCGCGTTTTCACCCTGTGTAAACACGGCGACGCGAACTTCTGATCCTGTACCGTGGGGCAATGTTGTCGCACCACGAACGCCTTGGTCCGACTTTCGTGCATCAACACCGAGATTCACAGCCACTTCAACCGACTCATTGAATTTTGCTGTTGCGGTTTCCTTCAAAATCGCAATCGCCTCATCGAGAGGGTAGCTCTTGTTTGCGTCAACACGCTCGCGGAACGCTTTTACACGCTTAGATAACTTTGCCATCTTAAACAACTCCCTCAGTATCGATGCCCGCCGCGCGCGCACTGCCCGCGATCGTACGAACTGCTGCGTCCATATCGGCAGCCGTCAGATCAGGCCACTTCTGCGTCGCAACTTCTTCAAGCTGCGCGCGAGTTACCTTGCCCACCTTTTCGGTATTAGGACGGCCAGAGCCGCTCTTGATACCTGCAATCTTCTTCAGAAGAACAGATGCAGGGGGTGTCTTCTTGATGAAGGTAAACGACTTGTCGTTGTAGACAGTAATAACAACAGGAATCGGCAGGCCAGGCTCCAAGCCTTGCGTCTCAGCGTTAAACGCCTTGCAAAACTCCATGATGTTAACGCCTTTTTGACCCAGCGCTGGACCAACAGGTGGCGAGGGGTTTGCCTGACCGGCAGGGATTTGCAGCTTAATATAGCCGTCAATTTTCTTTGCCATGTTTTTTCTCCTGGGTTCAAACGCCGTTGCAGCAAGCTGCGCGGGCTCCCCAATCATTGCCGCGGCGCGGCGTTACTTTTGCACCGTAAATCGGTGCGATTGATCAGCCCTTTTCGACCTGACCGAATTCCAACTCTACGGGCGTCGAGCGACCGAAGATCAAAACCGCTACGTTTAAGCGGCTTTTTTCATAATTCACGCTCTCAACGACACCATTAAAGTCGTTGAATGGGCCATCGATAACACGAACCATCTCACCGGGCTCGAAGACAGTTTTAGGCTTGGGCTGATCTACACCCGCTTCAACACGCTGCAAAATAGCGTTTGCCTCAGCCTCAGTAATAGGCGCAGGCTTATCAGCCTTACCGCCAATAAAACCGAGCACGCGCGGTGTGTCTTTCACTAAGTGCCACGTCTCGTCGTCGAGTTCCATTTGAACCAACACGTAGCCTGGGAAGAACTTGCGCTCACTTTTGCGCTTTTGCCCGCCCTTCATCTCGATCACTTCTTCTGTCGGAACGATAATCTCGCCAAACCGATCTTGCATACCGAAACGATCTACGCGCTCTTTAAGCGCAACAGCCACCTTTTTCTCATACTGAGAAAAGGCGTGAACTACATACCAACGTAAAGCCATGAATTTCCCTTATCTCAGTACTTAGCCCAACAACAGCGAGGCTAGCCAGCCCAAGAAACTGTCGAGCGCCCAAAAAAACAATCCGCAAACAACAACAAAGATCATTACGATGATGGTGGTTTGCGTCGTCTCTTGGCGTGTTGGCCAAATAACCTTTCGGATCTCTGTGCGTGCACCCTTGATCATGGTCCAGGCAGAATCGCCACGCGCAGTTGTAACCGCGATTGACATTGCTACGCCTGCAACGATTAACAACCCAATCACCCGGTACAGCAGGGATTCGTCACTAAAATAGCTATTACCGTAGATGCCTGCACCAACGATTAGCGCAACTAGCAACCACTTTAGGCTATCGAGCTTGTTGCCCGCAGCTTCACTCATACTTCAATCCTTCGAGAGAGCGACACGTCGCCCTCTTCTAAAATTACGTTGCCACTCAATCATCCGATGAGAGTGGCAGGCCAGGAGGGAATCGAACCCCCAACCTGCGGATTTGGAATCCGCTGCTCTGCCAATTGAGCTACTGGCCTAACACATCTGGTAGCCATCTCTCACCGAATTGGCAGAGACGACAAAGCCGAACGCGTCAAAAGACGGTTCGGCTTAATATCGAGGTGCGCCGCAGCACACCTCACAGGCGCATCAATTACTCGATGATTTTCGCAACAACACCAGCGCCAACAGTTCGGCCACCCTCACGGATAGCGAAGCGCAGGCCTTCTTCCATCGCGATTGGCGCGATGAGCGTTGCAACGAAGTTCAGGTTGTCACCTGGCATTACCATCTCAACACCAGCAGGAAGCTCAACAGCACCTGTCACGTCAGTCGTACGGAAGTAGAACTGTGGACGGTAGCCCTTGAAGAATGGTGTGTGACGACCGCCTTCATCTTTTGACAGAACGTATACCTCAGCTTCGAACTTGGTGTGAGGCTGAACTGAACCAGGTACCGAAAGAACCTGACCACGCTCAACGTCATCACGCTTAGTACCACGCAGAAGAACACCAACGTTCTCACCAGCACGACCTTCGTCGAGCAGCTTGCGGAACATCTCAACACCCGTACATGTGGTCTTGGTTGTCTCACGGATACCAACGATTTCAACTTCGTCGCCGACATTGATGATGCCGCGCTCAACACGACCTGTTACCACCGTACCACGACCTGAAATTGAGAATACGTCCTCAACAGGCATCAGGAATGGCTGATC
>JAYOAN010000173.1:1785-3255 GCA_038104285.1 Halieaceae bacterium | reverse complement strand
GGTGAACTCGACGGTGTTCCCGGAAAAGGCGCCGCACTCAATGCGATTTCAGGTCACTGGTTTCAGCGTTTCAGTGAGGCGGGACTCGCGCGAAGTCACATCCTTGAAACGCCTCACCCTTTGGTCTGGGTGGTTCAGCGCGCCAAGCCCATCATGATTGAGGCCATTGCACGTCAATACATTACAGGCTCTATGTGGCGTGCTTACGAGCGGGGAGAGCGGGATTTTTGTGGTATTCAGTTGCCCGACGGCCTGACGCGAGATCAGCGCCTCGCTGAACTGCTGATTACGCCGTCGACCAAGGGGATCATGCAGGGTATTCCTAGTGTTCCCGAGGTGGATGATGTCAACGTCAGTCAGAAGACCTTGCGTGCCAATTGGAAGGCTTTTAAGTTTAACAGCGCACTAGATGTAGATCACTACGCCCAGTTATTGGCGGCGGGCTTCGAGCTGATCTCGCAGGAACTCGACGGCCTCGGGCAGATATTTGTCGATACGAAGTTCGAGTTTGGCTACGCCACAAATCGCGACGGCGTAGACGAATTAATTTACATGGACGAAGTCGGCACCCCCGACTCATCGCGCATTTGGGATGCCGCAGCCTACACTCAGGGTAAGGTGCTGGAAAACAGTAAAGAAGGCTTCCGGCAGTCGTTGCTGTCCTATGCGGAAGATCCCGACATCTTGATCAACAAAGACCGCATGGATGAGCGCTATGCCTTTGCGTCGAGCACTGTACTGCCACGTCAGATGATGATGGACGTATCTTCCACTTACATTGATATTGCAGAGCGCATTACGGGTCGACCACTGGATGTCTCGGATAATCCACGAGACGAGATCGTTCGCGTGCTCCGAGATGAACTGAGCATCATTCAAAACTAAACCAAACCAAATCAAAAACAGGGGATTCCATGACAGCGCTAATAGAACTCACCGATACACTCTCAATAGCAGGTCAAATCCAACCTGCAGACGTTGCTCAGCTCGCGGCGGCAGGATACGAGACGATTGTCTGTAATCGACCCGATGATGAGGAGCCGAATCAGCCATCGATGGACAGTATCGAGGGAGCCTGTGCTGAAGCAGGCGTTACGTTTGTCCGCTATCCCGTAAATGCCCTCACGTTCCCCGGCGATGATCTGGCCGCCATGGATGATGCAATGAACAGTGGCAAGAAAACGCTCGCTTATTGTCGCTCAGGCGCTCGGTCAACGAATTTGTGGGTCGCGACACTGGCTGGCGAGGAGCGTCAAGCGGCTGCGGATAGAGCGCAGCAGTTGGGTATTCCGCTCAGCTTTGTGATGCAGATGGGATCGTAAGGCTGACCGGCAGGGAAAACTCAGACAATCCCTTAAGCGCACGCTCCGCCGCTACACGCAATGAAGGCTGTTCTGTCACTTCTTCATGAACGGGCGGGAAGTGTGCCGGGTGGTAGGCTTCGGCAATCACTGCATAAGGAATTGAGCT
>JAYOAN010000173.1:0-1685 GCA_038104285.1 Halieaceae bacterium | reverse complement strand
AGCGTTCGACAGACTTTATCAGCACCTTGTCCGCTGTAGAGATTAGCCACGCGCGTCCCGGCGGCCTGATCGATGACCTCTACGCCGTAACTGCCAAAGGTTGCTTTGATCGCGTCGCTGTTCAAAGTGGGCGTTACCTCTCCCCAAGCGGGGGATAGCGGAAATAAACAGGCCAGTAGAATGAGGGGCAACGCCCGTCGATGCAAATTCATAGGTAACTCTTATCGTGAACGGATGACGTTTAGATAGTGAACGAACCGAAGTTTTGATGCAGGATAACCTCAACTCGTTCGAAAAATAACAGGACACATATTCAATGATTAAAAGAACAACGCTAATTGCTTTAGGCCTCGGATTGATGAGTTCGCTTGCAGGGCAATTCGCTGGTGCAGCGACGCTGGCCGAAGACGTGCAATCGCTATACGACAGCAAGCTCAAAGACCTTTTTATTCACTTCCACGAAAACCCAGAGCTTTCTTTCAAGGAAGACAAAACCGCAGCGCGTCTTGGCGATGAGCTCGAGGCGCTTGGTTACACTGTTCACCGCGGCATTGGCGGTACGGGCCTGATCGCCATGCTCGAAAATGGGCCAGGCCCCACTGTTATGTTCCGTGCCGATATGGACGGTCTACCTGTGCAAGAAAAGTCGGGACTCGCCTACGCGTCCAAAGCGAAGCAGCTCGATTGGGACGGTAATGAAGTGTATGTCATGCACGCTTGCGGACACGACGTCCACATCACCAGCTTGGTGGGTACGGCGAAACTGATGGCCGAGCGCAAGGATCAGTGGTCTGGCACGCTCATGTTGCTGGGTCAGCCTGCGGAGGAACGCGTCGCAGGCGCCCGGGTGATGATGGAAGATGGTCTCTGGGATCGTGTGGTGAAGCCCGATTTTGCATTGGCCTTCCACGTGACTAGCGCACTCCCCACGGGACAGCTGTCAGCACCCGAGACCTCGGCGTATTCTGGTGCCGATACCGTTGATATTTTGATTAAAGGTGTTGGTGCTCACGGTGCAAGCCCACACACAGGCGTTGACCCTATTGTTCTCGGATCACAGATCGTGATGGGTTTGCAGACGGTAGTTAGCCGTAACCTCGCACCGCGTCGCCCTGGTGTCATCACAGTGGGCTCATTCCACAGCGGCACCAAGCACAACATTATTTCCGATGCCGCAAAGCTGCAGATTACGGTTCGAAGTGAAAGCCCTGAGGACCGACAGGTATTGCTCGACGGCATTAAGCGCGTTGCTGTGAATATGGGTCGCGTTGCGGGCTTACCCGACGACATGCTACCTGAGGTGATTGTGTACGAGGGAGAAGGGGTCCCCCCGACCATCAATGACGTGGCGTTTACCCGCGAAATTCGGAGCGGTTGGAACGAATATTTTGGTTCGCAAATCTTTAATGATGGCGAAAGACTTGGCATGGGTGCAGAGGACTTCGGTTTCTTCACCACCGATCCCTACATTCCCAGCCTCTATTTTGCGGTCGGCGGGACGCCTGCAGCGGCGTTTGAAGCAGCAGCAAATGGCGGACCACCAGTACCCTCGCATCACTCGCCTCTCTTTAAAATCGAGCCTGAGGCATCGGTTACCTTGGGCGTGGAGGCGTCAGTGAGTGCCTTACTCAATGTGATGGCGCCCTGATGGCGAAAAATCCGGTGTGGGATTTTCCCACCCGGTT
>JAYOAN010000172.1:0-3256 GCA_038104285.1 Halieaceae bacterium | reverse complement strand
TATCTAAAGGTAATTTCATGTATCACGTTGTGATTCCAGCTCGATATGGCTCGACTCGACTTCCTGCCAAAGCCTTGGCCGAAATTAACGGTAAACCGATGGTTTACTGGGTTTGGCGTCAGGCGATGCAGAGCCGGGCGCTTAGCGTGACTGTCGCAACTGATGATGAGCGTATCCGCTCCGCACTCAGTCCGCATGGTGTCGACGTGGCAATGACCGCCGCCGATCATCCGTCCGGTACTGATCGATTAGCCGAGGTGGCTAGAGCGAGGGCGTGGGATGCCGACAGCGTGGTGGTCAATTTACAAGGCGATGAGCCGTTAATGCCTGTGGCGAATGTTGAGCAAGTGGCCGAGCTGCTACTAACTCATCCGCAGGCTTCTATCTCAACCCTGTGCGAGCCTATTGTTTCCTATGCGACGTTTGTCGACCCCTCAGTTGTGAAAGTTGTCTCGGATAGCAGCGGCAGAGCACATTATTTTTCCCGTGCTCCAATACCTTTTGAGAGAGACGGTGATGCTACGAGCGCTCCCGCCGAGGCTCGGAGGCATATCGGTCTTTACGCATACCGCGTCGGATTTTTGGAAGACTTTAGTTCGGGCTCCGTCGCCCCCTATGAACGTCTTGAATCGCTCGAGCAGCTCCGAGCATTGCACAGTGGCCATGAAATTCGCATTGCAGACGCAAAAGAGACTGTCCCTGCAGGTGTTGATACGGAAGCTGACCTAGAGGCCGTCAGAGCGATTATGGCAGGGCAATGAGCGCGCTGCAGGCCAACGTTTCATTACGTGATTTCAATACTTTGAGACTGCAATCTGAGGCTGCATGGTTTGTGTCGGCTATTACAGTGGATGACGTAAAAAGATGTGTTCGGGAGGCGCGCGCCAATAGTCTTTCGCTGATAGCTCTGGGTGGAGGTAGTAATGTCATCCTAGGTCCGGAAATTGATGCGCTCGTGGTTCACATGAACATTCTTGGCCGAGAACTCGTAGAGATAGCTGAAGATCAGGTAGTTGTCCGTGTCGGCGCGGGCGAAGCCTGGCATGAAACTGTTTTGTGGGCGCATCAGAGTGGCTATTACGGTCTGGAAAATCTTGCGCTGATACCCGGCAGCGTAGGGGCGGCACCCGTACAAAATATTGGTGCTTATGGCGTCGAAGTTGAAAACTTCATTGTGCAGGTAAACGTGGTCGATGGTTTATCGGGTGAATCCAAAACACTGAGTAACGAAGACTGTAAGTTTGGCTACCGTAACAGTGTCTTTAAGCAAGACTGCGGTAAGCACTGGGTGATAACCTCGGTCGACTTTCGGCTATCAAAAAAGCCCGTCTGCTGCCTTGAATATCCGGACTTGAGGGAGATGAGCGATGAGGAGCCCGTTACACCAGCAAGAATCCTCGAGAAAGTCGTAGCAATTCGAACCAGAAAACTCCCAGATCCCATTAGCGAGCCTAATGTTGGTAGTTTCTTTAAAAACCCTGTTGTCAGTCGTGAGCATGCTCAAACGCTGAAAGGTGAGCATAATGACATGCCGCAATTTCATCTAGAAAGTGATCGAGTTAAGCTATCGGCAGCCTGGATGATCGATTACCTGGGTTGGCGCGGTGTCGAAGAGGCGGGTGTCACGGTCTCTGAGCAACATGCGCTCGTATTAGTAAACAAATCTGCATCTTTTGCGTCAGAACTTATTGTTTTAGCTGATAAAATCCGAAAGTCCGTAAAGGACGTGTTTAACCTAGAGTTAGAAGTCGAACCTCAAACGATAGGGTTGGATCTCTGAAAATGGCGAATGCTGGCTTTGACGCGGAATCGTTTCTTAAGCAGCTGACCACACGGCCGGGCGTCTATCAAATGTATGACAGTGCTGGCGCTCTTTTATACGTTGGGAAAGCCAAGAACCTAAAGAATCGAGTGACCAGCTATTTTAGGGCGAGTGGCCTCTCTGCAAAGACAATGGCTTTGGTAGCGCGCATACGCGATATTCAAGTGACGGTGACGACCACCGAGCGCGACGCCTTGCTCCTAGAACACAACTTAATCAAGGAATACCACCCGCCGTACAACATTCTCCTGAAAGACGATAAGTCTTACCCCTATATCTATCTGTCCTCAGAGGATAAATGGCCAAAGCTAGGTTTCCACAGGGGGCCTAAGCGGCGGAAGGGCGAGTACTTTGGGCCGTATCCGAGCGCTGGTGCGGTGCGCTCCACGCTTCACTTGATGCAGAAGGTGTTCAAAGTGCGCCAATGTGAAGAGTCCTACTTTAGAAACCGCTCTCGCCCTTGTTTGCAGTACCAAATTGGGCGTTGCTCTGGCCCCTGTGTGGGACTCGTCAGTGATGCGGATTATGAAAAGCAGGTCGAAAACTCCGCGTTGTTCCTGAGTGGCAAATCGCAAAAGGTGATGAAGCGGCTTGCAGATGACATGGAACAAGCGGCGGAGAAACTCGAGTTCGAGAAGGCGGCGGAATATCGTGACCAACTCCAGCGCCTTCAGGATGTGCAGGCCAGCCAGGGTATTGAGGGATCTCGCGGTGAACTTGATTTGCTCGCGGTGAAGCAAGCCCATGGTCAGGCCTGTGTTCAAGTCCTGTTCGTCCGAGAGGGGCGCGTTTTAGGCTCAAGAACCTATTATCCGGCTACACAGCTTGAGGAAGATGAAACGTCGGTTCTCGATGCGTTTATTCCCCAGTTCTACCTGTCGGGCAGGCAGACGATCCCGCAAGAAATTGTCGTAAGCCATAAGCCCAATTATGCAGAGTTACTTGCTGATACCTTGATGGAGCAGAGCAAGCGCAAGGTAGTGATTAAGACCTCAGTCCGTGATGCCCGGGCGCGCTGGCTGCAACTGGCTAAACAGACCGCTGAGAGCAATCTAGACTCCTTTTTGAGCGGGAAACAGACGATGGCGGGGCGACTAGAAGCGCTTCGTCGAGAGTTGGATTTGGAGATGTCCCCAACGCGTATGGAGTGTTTTGATATCAGTCATAGCTCGGGAGAGGCAACCGTTGCGTCCTGCGTTGTGTTCGATAGCAATGGGGCCCGCAAGGCCGATTATCGAAAGTTTAATATCGATGGCATCACCGGCGGCGATGACTACGCGGCCATGCAGCAAGCGCTGGAGAGGCGCTACCGCAGATTGTCAAAGGGAGAGGGGACATTGCCCGATGTGCTTTTCATCGATGGTGGAAAAGGCCAGGTGTCACAGGCGCAACAGGTGCTCGAGCAGTTCGAGCTCACGACGGTCAAGGTGGTTG
>JAYOAN010000171.1:0-3340 GCA_038104285.1 Halieaceae bacterium | reverse complement strand
TTATACGTCCGCTAGGTCGCCCTTAGATTCGAGCCATTGCCGACGATCGCCTGAGCGCTTTTTCGCAAGCAGCATATCGAAGACGCTATTAGTGTCATCGTCTGCATCGAGCACCAACTGAACCAAGCGTCTTGTATCAGGGTCCATAGTCGTTTCACGAAGCTGCGACGGGTTCATTTCGCCGAGCCCCTTAAAGCGCTGAACGTTGGGTTTTGAGCGCGAATTCTCAGCGGCGACGCGCTCCAATATGCCGTTTTTCTCGGACTCATCGAGTGCGTAATACACCTCTTTGGCCACATCAATTCGATACAGCGGTGGCATCGCCACAAAAACGTGACCAGCGCGGACCAGGGGTCGGAAATGACGAAGGAAAAGTGCGCAAATTAGTGTCGCGATGTGAAGGCCATCAGAGTCGGCATCAGCCAAAATGCAGACCTTTTGATAGCGCAAACCATCGAGATCATCGCTGGCAGGGTCAATACCAAGCGCGACGGAGATGTTATGCACCTCTTGTGAAGCGAGGATCTCCGCAGCATCAACTTCCCAGGTGTTCAGGATCTTCCCGCGCAATGGCAGTATTGCCTGGAACGTTCGATCACGTGCCTGCTTCGCTGAGCCGCCCGCAGAGTCACCCTCCACAAGGAAGAGTTCGCTGCGTGCCGGATCTTCGATAGAACAGTCGGCAAGTTTTCCTGGCAACTGAGGGCCCGAAGCAACCTTTTTACGAACCACCTTCTTAGCGGAACGCATGCGCGCCTGGGCTCGGTTGATGCACAGTTCAGCAAGTAGCTCTGCATCCGATGTATGCTGGTTTAGCCAAAGCGCAAAAGCGTCTTTCGCCACACCCGAAACAAAACCCGCTGCCTCGCGTGACGATAGTCGCTCTTTGGTCTGCCCCGAAAACTGAGGATCTCCCAACTTGGAAGAGAGCACATAGCAGCAGCGATCCCAAACGTCTTCGGCGGTAAGCTTCACACCGCGCGGCAGCAGGTTGCGAATCTCGCAAAACTCGCGCATCGCCTCGAGCAAACCCGAGCGCAAACCGTTCACGTGTGTACCGCCCTGTGCGGTTGGAATCAGGTTTACGTAGGACTCTGCAGTTATTTCACCGCCCTCTGGCAGCCATTGAATAGCCCAGTCAACTGCCTCGGTTTCACCGGTGAAACTGACGGTAAATGGCTGTTCAGGAATAACCGGATAATCAATCGTCGCGTCAGCAAGATAATCGGAGATGCCGTCCTCGTAGAGCCACTCCTGCTTCTCGCCCTTTTTCTCATCGTGCAGGGTGACGCGCAATCCGGGGCATAAAACCGCCTTGGCGCGCAACGCGTGAGTGAGTCGTGACATTGCAAAGTTTGCACTGTCGAAGAAGCTTTCATCGGGCAAGAATCGAATACCGGTTCCCGTATTACGCTTACCGCACTGGCCTGTGATGGCGAGGTCTTCCACCTTGTCGCCATTCTCAAACGCCATGCTGTAAATATTGCCGTCACGGCGAATTGTAATGTCTACGCGCTTAGAGAGCGCATTCACTACCGACACGCCTACGCCGTGCAAGCCGCCGCTAAACTGGTAGTTCTTATCCGAGAATTTTCCGCCCGCGTGCAGTGTCGAAAGAATGACCTCGACACCTGGCTTTTTTTGCTCAGGGTGCAAGTCAACCGGCATTCCCCGACCGTTATCAGTGACAGTGATAGCGCCGTCTGTATGCACCACCACATCAATTTGATTAGCGTGGCCTGCGAGCGCCTCATCGACTGAGTTATCAATCACTTCCTGAGCAAGGTGGTTGGGCCGAGCGGTGTCGGTGTACATGCCAGGGCGCTTACGAACAGGCTCTAAGCCAGTCAATACCTCAATGGCGTCTGCGTTGTACTGCGTCATTACTTGAAACTACCTTGACGATGAGTGGGGTCGGGCTTTATCCGGAGCGTCTAATGATAACCCGAGGAGCCCATAAGCGGTCGGTTATTCTCGTCCGAAACGCGAACAACTTCGGTTTGTACTGAGCCGTCAGCATAAAGCCGCAAGCTTCGATAACCTGGCGGGCGATCGTCCAATGCAAAGTCTTCAGATTTCGGCGCAAACTGAACACAGGTCGAGGGTGTCGTCAGCATTCGGATACCCGATATCACCGCGTCGCTCTCTTGATGAACGTGACCGCTGATCATCAAAGCACGATCGGCATGTGGCGCTAGCAGGTTGAGGGCCTCGTCCGCATTGCGCACCGATTGCTCGTCGAGCCACGCAGACGCCATGGATCGCAAGGGGTGGTGTGTTGCGACCAGTAAATACTTTTTCTCAGCTGCAGCGGCGTCGATGGCCACTGCAAGCGCCGCTAGCTCGGAGGCGTTCAGCGCACCACCCACCTCACCCTGCACCTGCGTCTCGAGCATCACTACATCCCAATGGGACGTTCGAAGGCGTCGTCTCAAATGCGGTTCCAACGAGTCTAAGTTAGAGCGGATATCATCGTGGTTACCGGGCAACCACAAACTGGGAGTGTCGTGACCAAGCATCTCCTCTAGCTGTCCATAAGCTGTTGGCTGCTCATCCGCCGCGATATCGCCGGTAACGAGAAAGCAATCAATATTGCCCGAGCTCTTAGCAGCATCGATGACCGCACGTGCGGAGCGCGCTGTGTTCATTCCTAGAAGCTCACCGTCGGTAGTCCCATTGAGGTGCGTATCGGTCACCTGAACCAACCTTAGCTCACTGGCCTCTCTATGGAGGAGCAGGTCTCCCCGCAGCAATGGCGAGCTAGACATCGCCCGCCTCAAAGACCGTCTCGTCGACGCGTGCATCAGACAAACAAAGACTCAACAGCTCCGCCACAAACGTGTTCTGTTGACGCTTTTCGTCGGGTTGGTGCATGTCGGAATTGGGGTAGTCGTACCGGGACTCCAAGCGGCGCCCCGATCGGAGCTTCACCACCTCAGCCATAGCCACGTCGTGATACATCCGCAGATGCAGATTCGAGTGCATAAGCTCGGGCAGATCAGTCGCGTGGTAATCAATACTCAATGTGGTGGTGTGGCGGTCACGCTCGATCACCGTCATAACAATAAGCCGAGAACCCAATTTAAAGCGGCGCTCGTTCGCTTGTTGATAATCCGGGAACAATCGAAGTAGGCGCACGTAGTTCGCTTCACAGAGCGCGTGAAGCTCCGTGAGATCCATATGAAACCGCTGTCTTTTTCGACTCTTTTGCACCAAAACGATGTTGCCTAAACTAGTTTCGACTTGATCTACTACCTGTAACGCTCTCAATTACAACACACAGGTATTAGGACACAGAGTGTAGCAATCAGCGACGGTAATTGTGCTCATACAGAAGATG
>JAYOAN010000170.1:0-3367 GCA_038104285.1 Halieaceae bacterium | reverse complement strand
TTTGGCTTGCCAGCGGAAAATGCCGCCATCCAAAAAAAGGTGGCGCCCGCGGCCTGGACGAAAAGCAATATTGCCGAGATGCGCCGACAGCTGCAGCGACTTGGGTTTGCCTATGATTGGGACCGTGAGCTAGCCACTTGCACCCCTGAGTACTATCGGTGGGAGCAGTGGTTTTTCACTCGCCTGTATGAAAAAGGCTTGGTCTACAAAAAGATGGCGACCGTTAACTGGGATCCCGTTGATCAGACCGTATTAGCCAATGAGCAAGTTATCGACGGCCGCGGCTGGCGCTCGGGCGCCGAAGTTGAGCGCAGAGAAATACCCCAGTGGTTTATCCGCATCACTGACTATGCGGAAGAACTGCTCGAGAATTTGGATAAGCTCGAGGGCTGGCCGGAACCTGTCCGCCTTATGCAGCGGAACTGGATTGGTAAAAGTCGTGGCGTCGAACTCAGCTTTGAACTTGATGCGCCAATAGCGGGCCTTAATAAGGTCGACGTCTACACGACACGTCCCGACACCCTATTTGGTGTGAGTTACCTAAGCCTCGCAGCGGAACACCCGATCAGCCTTGAGCTAGGCAAGGACAACCCGGCGCTCGCAGATTTCATTGCAGACTGCAAGAAAGCATCGGTAGCCGCGGCCGACATGGCACGCGCGGAAAAGCTCGGCATGGACACAGGCATCCGAGCGCGACACCCCCTTACGGGCGACGCCATCCCTGTCTGGATCGCAAACTATGTGCTGATGGACTATGGGTCAGGCGCGGTCATGGCTGTTCCTGCACACGACGAGCGCGACTGGGAGTTTGCACGCCAATATGACCTCCCTTTGATCACCGTCATCAATGATGAAGGCGGGCAACCCGCCGACGTGACAGAGGCGGCTTACATCGAGCGTGGCACACTGACAGGCTCGGGTGATTATGATGGATTGGGCTTCGAAGCGGCTTTCGACCAGATAGCGCAAGCACTCGAGGCAAAGTCACTCGGAAAAGTCACTACGCAATATCGGCTACGCGACTGGGGCGTGTCACGGCAGCGTTACTGGGGCACACCAATTCCTATGCTCAATCTTGAAGACGGTGGCGAAGTGCCTATTCCTGCGGACCGACTGCCTTCATTATTGCCAGAAGACGTGATTATGGATGGCGTCGCTTCGCCGATCAAAACAGACCCTGAATGGCGTAAATTTGACCTCGACGGGGTCACTTGCGAGCGCGAGACCGATACCTTCGATACGTTTATGCAATCGTCGTGGTACTACGCGCGATTCACCTGCCCCGACTATGACCAGGGCATGCTCGATTCGGATGCCGCTAACTACTGGCTTCCCGTCGATCAATATGTGGGTGGCATCGAGCACGCCATCTTGCACCTTCTCTACGCACGCTTCTTCCACAAGCTAATGCGCGATGAGGGACTCGTAAATTCGGATGAACCATTTGAGCGACTGCTTACGCAAGGCATGGTGCTGAAAGACGGTGCCAAGATGTCCAAATCCAAGGGCAATACGGTTGATCCGCAGGAGCTCATCGACCGTTACGGCGCAGACACCGTCAGATTATTCAGTATGTTTGCTGCACCGCCCGAGCAGTCTCTCGAGTGGTCGGACGCAGGCGTTGACGGGTCCCACCGCTTCCTGAAGCGTTTGTGGCGCTTGGTGCAAGAAGCAAAGCCTGCTTCGCACGATACACTGAAGACAGCAACCTTCGATAAAGCGCAAAAAACGTTGCGCCGGAAAACGCACGAAACCATTGCCAAGGTCAGTGATGACTACGGTCGTCGGCAAACTTTCAATACAGCCGTTGCCGCAGTCATGGAGCTCTGCAACGAGGTGAGCAGGCATGAAGGCGACACAGCTGAGGACGCAGGTGTTGTGCATGAGGCACTGTCTGCCGCAGTGTTGTTACTTGCGCCGATTGTTCCCCACATAAGTGAAGCGCTTTACAGCGTCCTAACAGGCGAGCGCCTCCTTTCTGCTGCATGGCCCGAGGTGGACGAAGCAGCACTTGCCCGCGACGAAATTGATATCGTGGTTCAGGTCAACGGCAAAGTGAGAGCTAAAATTGCAGTTAGCGCCGATGCGAGCAAAGAGGATATTCAAACAATTGCACTCGCTCATGAAAATGTTCAGCGCTTCACTGAGGGCACAACCATTCGAAAAATCATTGTTGTTCCGGGAAAGCTCGTCAATGTGGTTGCTAACTAAGCTCTCTCGGCGAATAGCCATTGCCGCGAGCCTCATAAGCTTACTCACGCTTGCGGGCTGCGGCTTTGAGTTGCGTGGTCAAAACGCTCGTGCGGAAACGCTGGGGCTATACCCAATCGCAGTTGTCAGCGCTGCACCAAACAGCGAATTCACCTCACAGTTGCGCACAGCACTCAGTCGTCTTGGGGCGAGTGTTGTCGAGCCCTCTGAAGCCACATTAATTCTGCAGGTGGGTATGGAGCGCTTTGAGCAGCGCAATCTCTCACTGACAGCAAGAGCACGTGCGGCAGAGCTTGAGCTTCGAGCAAGCGTCGACTTTTCGCTACAGCTTGACGACCAATGGCTCATCGAAGACGAAACACTCTCCGTTGTCGATCAAATGCTCAATGACCCACTCAATGTCGTTGGCAAAACCGAAGAGCTTAGACTGCTGCAGGGTGAGTTACGTACGACCCTGGTCGAAGCCCTTACTCGCCGCATTGACTACAGGCTGGCCGCAGATAATGCAGATAAGGCCTGAGCAACTCGAGCAGTTCCTTAGGCAAGGCCTATCGTCTTGTTATCTCGTGACAGGCGCTGAACCTCTTATCGTTCAAGAATGCGCCGACGCGATTCGTGTTGCAGCAAGAGAGCAGGGATGTGTCGACAGGGAACGTATCGATACATCCGATAAAGCCGGCTGGCAAAACCTTGTGCAGAGCGCCAGTGCCATGTCGCTGTTCTCCGATAAAAAGCTGATCGAGGTCCAAGTCGATAGTGGTAAGCCAGGCACAGAGGGCAGTAAAGCAATCCAAGAATACCTGTCGATGGAGTCTGACGACATCTTGCTGATTGTTGCCGGCAAGATCGACAAGCAGTCACAGCGCGCGAAGTGGTACACGGCGCTGGACCAGCGAGGTGCGATTATCACGGTATGGCCTGTGGGTCGTCGTGAGATGCCATCCTGGATTCAAGGACGACTCAAACAACGAGGAATGTCTGCCGACCGAGACGCTGTTGCATTACTCGCCGAGCGAGTCGAGGGTAACTTACTTGCAGCCGCACAGGAAATTGAAAAGCTGGTGCTATTGGCGAGCGACAAACACCTTTCTGTCGAGAAAATTGCCGAATCAGTGGGCGATAGTGCCCGCTACAGCACGTTTGGCATGGTTGATAC
>JAYOAN010000020.1:0-17689 GCA_038104285.1 Halieaceae bacterium | reverse complement strand
ACACTAACACCGAGCTCGCTACAAACCGCCACTGCTGCAGATGCGTTCAGCGCATTGTGAACGCCAGGCATCGGGAGGCTCAGCGACAGGCTATCGCCCGCAGATTTACGGTGCAGCGTAAAGCGACTTTCAAGACCGGAGTAAGAGAGGCCTTCGAGCCGGAAATCGGCGTCATCAGCGAAACCATAGGTAACGACTTGTCGCGTAACCGATGGAAGTAGCTCCCGGACACCCGGGTCGTCCAAGCACACGAGAGCAACCCCGTAGAACGGCAAGTTTTGTAGAAACTCAGTGAACGCTTGGTAGTAGGCCTTCTCATCACCTTGGTAGTGCTCCATGTGATCAGGCTCTACGTTGGTAATCACTGTCATCATGGGAAGGAGGTGAAGGAAGGAGGCGTCACTCTCGTCTGCTTCAACGACCAAATAATCGCTTGCACCCAGCTGAGCGTTGGAGCCCGTATTGTTCAGAACACCCCCGATAACAAAGGTGGGGTCCATCTTGGCCTCCGCCATTAGCGAGGCGATAAGGCTCGTGGTCGTTGTTTTTCCGTGAGTCCCGGCGATAGCAATACTGAAGCGGTAACGCATCAGCTCCGCCAACATCTCAGCGCGGGGCACAATCGGAATACGCTTCTCCCGGGCGGCGATAATCTCAGGATTGGACTCGTTAATCGCAGATGACACGACCAGCACATCTGCGTCCACCACATTGGACGCGCGATGGCCAATCGCCACTTCAACACCCAATGCTTGAAGGCGACTTATCACAGGACCATCCGAAATATCGGAACCTGAAATGGTGTAATTCAAGCCAGCAAGGACCTCGGCGATACCACTCATACCTGAGCCACCGATGCCGACAAAATGAATTTGCTGAATGCGACGCATCATCGGCTCACGAAGAGACCTTCCACCCGAATTGATGCCAGAGAGCGAGGATTTCATGGGTTTATCAACCACAGACCACCTCCTCAATGACAGCAACAACCTGTTGCGTCGCATCAGGCTTGGACCATGCCTTGGCCGCAGTGGACATTTCGGTAAGACGCTGAGATTGCATCAATATGTCGGTAATGAAAGCCTCTAACGCTCCAGATTCGAGGTCGTTTTGCTCGACAATAATCGCGCCGCCCGCATCGCGAAGTGCTTCTGCATTTTTCAATTGATGGTTGTCAATCGCGTTGGGTAACGGTACGAGCACTGAAGGTGTTCCTGTCACAGCGAGCTCACAGACTGTCAACGCGCCTGCACGACATATCGCGACATCTGCCCAGTGATAGAGCTCGGCCATGTCTTCTACAAACGGAGCGACCTCGAGATCCGCTAAACACACCGTAGACCACGCAGACATGGTGACGTCATAGTGATTGCGACCGCATTGATGTCGAACGGCAATGCACGCGAGCGCATCGGAAGAGAGCTTCGACAGCGCGGTGGGGAGGCCTCTATTAAGTGCCAGAGCGCCCTGACTTCCGCCTAGGATCGCTAATTTTAGGGGTTGTGCCTTGCTGAACCCTGCTTCGGGATAAGCTTTGCTGGGCACGTTTGCGAGCGCTGAACGCACAGGGTTGCCAGTGGAAAGCGCTGGGAGACCTGAGGCAAAGGCACCGTCGAAGCCCGCAAGAACACGCGTTGCTACTCGGGATAACAAGCGATTGGTAGTGCCTGCTACGGCGTTCTGTTCGTGGATGACAACCGGAATCCGCAACAGCCACGCAACAACACCAGCAGGGCCTGCCGCGTATCCACCAAAGCCAACCACCACCGAGGGTCGATGGGCAGTCAGCAGCCAAAGCGCCTGTAGGCAAGACAGCAGTAGCGATACGATGCCCTTAATTTTGGCGCCTACGCCCTTACCGCGAAGCCCGAGTGTTTTGAGCGTGTGCAGCTGAAGTCCGTTATCGGGCACAACACGAGATTCGAGACCGTGTGAAGTTCCAATCCATGAGACATCCCAGTCCCGCTCCCTTAAAGCGGTTGCGATGGCCAACCCTGGGAAAACGTGCCCGCCTGTGCCACCCGCCATAATCATTGCGCTACGCGATGCTGTCATTGAGACCGCCTCCGCGCTTGAGCCTTATTGGGCTGTTGCGAGCGACTCCGCTCGAGTCGCAAAAGCAGACCGACGGTAATACAACTCATCAATAGGCTTGAGCCGCCGTAACTAATGAAGGGCAGCGTCAGTCCCTTGGTTGGCAGCAGTCCAGAGCTTACGCCCATATTCACGAAAGCCTGCCCGGCAAAAATGAATGCAAACCCGAAGCAGCAATAGGCCTCGAATTCACGCTTCTCGGTGGCGAATCGGTAGCCCAGATAAACAATCCGACCCACGAATGCGGCGAACAGCAAAATGACCGCAACTGCGCCCACCAATCCAGTCTCTTCGGCCCAAATTGAAAACACGAAATCGGTGTGAGCCTCTGGCAGGTAGAAGAGCTTTTGCACGCTATTACCGAGACCGACGCCGAACAACTCGCCACGTCCGTAGGCGATGAGCGACTGGATAAGCTGAAAACCACTGCCGAAGGGATCGCTCCAGGGATCTTGATAGGCCATGAGGCGCTTCATTCGATAGGGCGCCATCAAAATCATCCCCGCAAGGCCGCCAAGCGCTGCGAATACCAGACCAAATACATAAACCAAGCGAGCGCCGCCCACGAACAACATGCCAAACGCAGTGCCCATCATGATGACCGTTGCGCCAAAATCCGGCTCCGCGAGGAGCAAAAAAGCGAAGAGCACAAGAACCGCGATAGGCTTGAGCAAGCCACGAAGCACCGTCCGCAACTCTTCACCGTGGCGCACCATGTAGCCTGACAACCAGAGCACCAACGCGAACTTTGCGAACTCAGAGGGCTGAAAGGTAAAGCCAGCGAGTGGGATCCAACGCTGACTGCCATTAACTAGGCGGCCTATTCCCGGGATTAAGACTAAAACCAACAGCGCAAGGGCCAGTAGCAGTAGCCAAGGTGACAAATTACGCCACGCCGCCACGGGAACCAGATAGGCGACAGCCCCGAATACAATACCTGCGCCGAGGTACATCATGTGACGAACTGCGTGGTGCCATTCGTTACCAAAACGCACTTCGGAAAGACTGATCGATGCGGAGGCAATCGCCACTAGGCCCACAGAAATAAGCGCAGCCGACATTAACAAAAGTGGCGATACGTTCGCCGTCCTGTTATGCACAGCCGTCATGAGACCACCTCATCAGATAGGCCTAAGACGGCTTCCCGGAAACTGTCACCTCGCTGCTGATAGTTAGCAAACATGTCGAAGCTTGCGCAGGCAGGTGACAGCAAAACGACATCACCCGGCACAGCCACGCTCGCGCCCATTTCAACCGCCGCGTCCAATGAATCTACACGAGCAACGGCCGTCTCGAAGGGAAGATTGTTAGCAATTTCCGAGGCCGCCGCACCGATCAAGATGACCTGCTTACAGGACTCTTTTACCGCTTTATTTAGCGCTTCAAATGACTGGCCTTTGGCCTCGCCACCTGCAATAAGAATGATATTTTTACTGTTAGCTACGCCGGAGATCGCGGATACTGTCGCACCCACATTGGTCGCTTTGCTGTCGTTGATGAAAGAGACCTCTCCCATCTCTGCAATGAGTTCACAGCGGTGCGGAAGGCCTCGGAGCGAGCCGACACCCTCGATGAGCTGCGAAAACTCAAGGCCCGCACCTCGGCAAATCGCGAGCGCCGCCAGCACATTGCGAATATTTTGCTCGCCCACTACGGGCAGATCCGCACACCGAGTCAGAGATTCAAACCCAAAGGCAATCCAGGACTCGCCCTCAATCTGGCGAATACCCAATTGTTGTAGATCGGGCTCATCATCACGCCAGGCGGTCCACGCGACGTCACCTTTGCCGACTGGGAGCGTCAGCGGGTCGCGCGCATTCACCACCACATGCTTCGAACCTGAAAAAATTCGGTGCTTGGCAAGGTGATAGAGCGGCATGGTCTGATGACGATCAAGGTGATCGGGCGTTAGGTTCAATACCGTCGCCACGGCCAAGTTAAGATCGCCCGCACGCTCGAGCTGGAACGAGGATAGTTCGAGTACGTAGATGTCAGCGTCTTGCTCGAGAAGATCGAGCGCACCCGTGCCTAAATTTCCGCCAAGGGCGACTCGTAGACCGCAGGATTCAAGCAGCTGGCCCACAAACGTCGTAACGGTCGACTTGCCATTTGAGCCCGTAATGCCGATGACTGGCTTATCGGTCTCAGCGACAAACACATCGATATCACCGCGTATTTCAACACCGGCCTGCTGCGCTCTAACAATCTCGGGAGAATCCATAGCGATACCCGGTGAGGCGATCAGCAGGTCGATTGCATCGAACACCGCATCATCGAATTCGCCAAAGTGAGCTTCAATTCCAACCAGCTCACGTCGCAGATCGAGATCATTAGCTAGCTCGGGACGCGTATCGAGAGCCATAAAAGGAATGCCTCGCGCTTTCCAGAAACGCGCAACCGAGCGCCCGGTCGTCCCTAGACCGAGAATCGCGCGTCGCGTAGAACTGGAAATAAGCTCAGGCATCATCTATCCCTACCTCAGTTTCAAGGTGGCAAGGCCAAACAGCACGAGCATCGCAGTGATGATCCAGAACCGCACAATAACGCGGGGCTCTGGCCAGCCTGAGAGCTCGAAATGATGATGGATTGGCGCCATCTTAAACACGCGCTTACCGCGCAGTTTGAATGACCCCACTTGGATAATGACGGACAGCGTTTCAATAACGAATACACCGCCCATAATGAAAAGCACCAGTTCTTGGCGGATGATGACAGCGACAATGCCAAGCGCCGCACCCAGCGCGAGTGCACCTACGTCACCCATGAACACCATCGCCGGATAGGTGTTGAACCAAAGGAAGCCTAAGCCCGCACCTGCAATCGCGCCGCAGAACACCACCATCTCGCCCGTTCCGGCGATGTAAGCGATATTGAGATAATCCGCGAACTGAGTGTGGCCCCCAAGATAGGCGATCATGCCCAGCCCCACGGCAACCATAACCGTTGGCAAAATAGCGAGACCGTCTAGACCATCGGTGAGATTTACCGCGTTGCTTGAGCCAACCACCACAAGATAGGCCCAGGGGATAAAAAGGAGACCCATTGCCAGCGCAACATCCTTAAAGAAGGGCACGTACAGCGTGGTCTCGGGCGCCTGTGTAGAGCTCAAAAATAGGTAGGTGACTGCGGTGAAGCCAATGACCGACTGCCAAAAATATTTCCATCGCGCAGGCAGTCCGCGTGAGTCTTTCTCAACGACCTTTCGGTAATCGTCCACCCAGCCGACCGCACCAAAGGCAACCGTGGTTAGTAAAGCGACCCATAAATACTTACTGGTGAGATCACCCCAAAGCAGAACTGCAGAGGCTATGGCAACGATAATAAGCGCACCACCCATAGTGGGCGTACCCGCTTTGCTTAAGTGCGACTGAGGTCCGTCAACACGAACCGCTTGGCCAATCTGCATCTCTTGAAGCCAGCTGATCATCTTGGGGCCTACCAACGTCGAGATGATCAAAGCGGTCATGGCAGATAAGATGCCGCGCAGCGTGATGTACTGGAAAACAGAAAAAGCCGAGTCCCACTCCGCCAATATCTGTGCGAGCCACGTTAACATTGAGCCACCCCTAACGATGCGGACAAGCTGTCCACGAATTGATCTAACTGCACACCACGAGAACCCTTCACCAAGATGGTTTCATTCGCAGCAAATTCCGGCTTACTTGCTATTAGGGCGTTAACGTCGGAGAAGTGTTCCGCTTGAACACCGCTAACGTCACCAAAGTGGCGAGCGAGACTACCTACCGAAAGCAAGCGCTCAACGCCGCAATCTGCAAGCTGGCGCCCCACTTCTCGGTGATAAGCCACCGACCCATCACCGAGCTCTAACATGTCACCTAGAACCGCGGTTCTTGGCGCAGATGTGGTAGCGAGTACTGAAATAGCCGCTGTAACACTCGATGGACTGGCGTTATAACTATCGTCAACAAGGCGGATGCCTCGACCTAGATGAATTGTCTTCCCACGGCCATTGACCGGAGATAGCGCCTCAAGGCCCGCAATGATCTTGTCATGCTCTAGCCCAAGCCCAACACCAACCGCCGCCGCTGCAAGCGCATTCATAACACCTGCAGTCCCCGGGATTGCGAGTTCCACCGAGTAACGCGCCTCACCAATCGAAAAGGTTAACGACGTCCCCTCAAAGCCCTTAGAAACGGCATCTAAGCAGCGAACATCCGACTCAGGACTCATTCCGAAGGTGATGATGGACGCAGGCTGAGCTCGATTTTTCCAGACGTTTAAGTGCGGTTGGTCTGCATTTAAGACAGCAATGCTGTCCGAAGTGAGACCGTCGAGAATCTCGCCTTTGGTCTCAACGATCGTCTCAACGCTGCCAAACCGCCCGACGTGCGCCTCAAGCGCATTTAGCAGGACAACAACCTCCGGCTTAGCCATTCGCGCGAGGTATGCGATGTCGCCACGTTGCGCTGCACCCATCTCGATAACAGCGAAATCAGGATCTGATGCCAATCGAGCGAGGGTAAGCGGAACCCCCAACTCATTATTCTGGTTACCCAAGGTGGCTACTGTGTCGCCCGCTCGGGCACATATTTGTTCGACAAAGGCTTTTGCAGTGGTCTTGCCCGCACTTCCAGTAATACCGACTACTTTCGCAGACGCGCACTGTCTCATGAGTAAACCAAAATCTGCGCAGGCTTTTTCGACACTTTCGACCTGTAACGATGGTATTGGCTGAGCTACCGACTGCGTACTGATGACAGCCGCAGCGCCCTTAGCAATGGCCGCGTCAATGAAGTCGTTTCCGTTAACCGTTGCGCCCTCAATCGCAGCAAACAAATCGCCGGACTTGACCCGTCGACTGTCTATCGCAAGACCTGTTAATGCGACGTCCTCGGATGCGAGGCGCAGCCCAAGCTGATTGGCAAGTAATGAGAGCGTTACACTAGACATCGGCGACACCTCTTGCGGCCAGCGCCTGCTGTGCGTGCTCCACATCAGAGAAGGCATGCCGTGTCGTACCAACGATCTGATAACTCTCGTGGCCTTTTCCGGCGATCAATACAGTGTCACCAGGGCGCGCCGCTTTGATGGTGTGAGCAATAGCCGTTGCTCTATCGAGCTCAACCAAAACATCACCCGTTTTGCAGCCCGATTCGATTTCCTTGGCAATCGCTGACGCATCCTCGGTGCGAGGATTGTCGTTAGTAATAACAATCTTGGAAGCGAGGCCAGATGCAATACGCCCCATCTCGGCGCGCTTCCCGGAATCTCTATCGCCGCCACAGCCAAACACAACCCACAGTTCACCGGTACAGGATGAATTTAATGTGAACAATGCGCTCTCCAGCGCGTCAGGCGTATGCGCGTAGTCAATAACCACGCGCACATCCTCACCCCTACCAACGGCTTGCATACGACCATCGACAGCCTGCAGGTAGCTCGCAGCGGCAGCGACATCCTTGAATCCAAACCCAAGACCGCAGACAGCCATCATCGCTGCAGCCACGTTAAAGGCATTGAAGCGACCGTGGACTCTTGTGGACACCCCAGCCGAGCCAAATGGAGAGTGAAGCTGAAACGAGAGACCCGATGCATCTTCATTGGTCACCTGCACATAGACATCTGCTTGAGCCTCTCGCAGGGATATACCTAAGGCAGAGTGAGCAGCAAACTCGCTCGCAGCATGGGTGTTTTTGTCATCGACGTTATAGATGACTCGCTCGGGCTTAAAGTCCGCAAAAAGTCGGAGCTTCGCCTGCAAATACGCATCCATCGTCTCGTGATAATCGAGATGGTCTCGACTTAAATTACTGAAAACACCTGTGTGAATCGTCAGCCCATCGAGTCGTTGCTGATCAAGCGCATGACTGGATGCCTCAATGGCCGCAAAACCAACACCTTGCCCAACCCAGTCAGCTAATTGTCGATTGAGCGAAATAACGTCAGGCGTTGTATTCTGACTTTCAACGGCTTCGCCCGAACGCGTTCGCGCACCCAAGGTGCCAATAGTGCCTGCCGACTCACCGAGTAGTCGCAGTAGCTGACCTATATAATCGCTAATGCTTGTCTTGCCGTTTGTACCTGTTACGGCGAGCAGCGCTAACTGCCGCGAAGGGTCCGTATAAAAGCGTTTCGCAAGTGTTCCAAGCTGCTTTTTAAGTCCCGGTACAGAAACAATTCGCGCATCTTGGTCTGCAGCTGCCAAAGACTCCGCTAATACAACCGAGGCACCCTTATCGAGGGCATCAGCAATAAAACGGTGCCCGTCTGTCTGGGCGCCTTGAATCGCAATGAACGCATTCCCCGAGGCAGTCTGGCGACTATCGAGCTTCAGATCGCTTACGAGCGTATTTGCAAGCGTCGGTGGAATATCCACCAGACCATGTACAAGCTGAGCGAGAGACATACTAGCCACGTGAAGCATCTCCCGCGCTCGCCATCATCAGCACATCAGGTTCTTGCTCGGCATCAGGTACCGCATTACGAATACGTAGGACTTCCTGAGTGATCCGCGAGAAAACGGGCGCGGCGGCTGCGCCACCACCGTAGACATCACCTTTGGGCTCGTCGATAACGACCACGGTGACATAGCGCGGAGATTCGATGGGTGAGACACCCGCAAATAAGGCGACATATTGGTCATCAAGATAACCAGCGTCGCCGACTTTGTGGACCGTACCAGTCTTACCGCCCACGCTAAATCCGGGGACGCTAGCGCGTTTGGCTGTACCCTCCTCCCCAGTCACTCGATGCAGTACGGTAATCACCTTGCGCGCAATGTCAGGAGAAACCACCTGCCGCCCCTCACTTGGAGCCTCGTCTACGGCCAACAAGGTGAGCGGAACAAGCCGCCCATCATTGGCGAAAGCGCTATAGGCATGAGCCAGTTGTAACGGCGTCACCAGCAGCCCGTAGCCAAATGCAGGCGTAACCTGATCAATGGCACTCCAGAAGTCGTGATCAGGGAGCCTACCGGAACGCTCGCCGGGAAATTCAGCGCCCGTTGCCTGCCCCAGCCCAAAACGCTGAAACACATCGATGATGCTCTCGTGGCCCACGGCCTGCGCCATCTTGGTAACACCCACCTGGCTGGATTTCTCAATAACGCGAGACACACTGATGGCGCCGTAGTTGCGAGGATCAGGTAATACTTTGTCGCCTACTTTGATGCGACCGGGCGACGTGTCGATAATTGTGTCGATATCGAACTCGCCGCTCTCCAAAGCCGCAACTAAGGTCAGAGGCTTGACCGTGGAGCCTGGCTCATAGACATCCGTAACCACCCGATTGCGCATGGCTGCGAGATTCAGCTGACCACGGCGATTTGGATTGAACGAAGGAAGATTTGTCATCGCCAGAATTTCGCCAGTTCGGGCGTCGACAGTAACCGCCGAAGCAGCAGCGGCCCCGGTTTCTTTCATTGCCCGAAGTAGCTCTCGATGCTGGACGTGCTGGAGGCGCAAATCGATGCTTAACTGCAGACTCTCCCCGTCAGCAGCTTCGCTAACAACACCAATATCTCGAATAGCCTCACCGTGCAGATCTTTGATAAACCGTTTCTTGCCGGGAACACCCTGCAGACTCTCATCGAATTTCATTTCGACGCCGGATGCGCCAGCGCCATCGATATTGGTGGTCCCCACCAGCTGAGAGACGACCTCCCCTGCAGGATAAAAGCGTCGGTACTCCCGCCTCCCGTAGATACCCGGAATGTCAGACGACAGAACAGCGCGCGCAACCGTTGGCGTCTGATGACGCGCAAGGTACATAAACTGCTTATTTCGGTATCGGTTGAGCTTCGCCGAGAAACCATCCACAGACAAATTGAGTAATTGCGCGAGCTCAGCCTCTTTGCCACTTCCTATTAATTGCTGCGGATTTGCCCACAAAGTAACAACGGGGGTTGAAACAGCGAGTGGTGAGCCTCGACGGTCAGTAATGAGTCCGCGATAAGCAGGGATTTCAGCTGACCGCACTGCACGCAAATCACCCTGACGCTTTAGAAAGTCTGCACCGTATTGACTCGCGCCCACCTGAAGCTGAACCAAACGAAAAACCAACATACCAAAGAGGCCGGCCAACACCGCAGCAACAATAAGAACGCGCCATCGATAGCCCGTGTGCTTTGCGGTCGAGGCGCTCATTCTGCAACCACCCTAATCGCACCCGTATCGGGCGAGGCCATTGCCAACGAAGTTACGGACAATTCGCTTACGCGGTGCGGTGCACTGAGCGTTGAGTACTCAATCACCAGACGACTGTAGTCTTCCTGCAACTGCCAGCGTTCACCTTCGAGTGTCTGCAATTGCGCAAAGAGAAGTCGTGTTTGGTGCGTCTCGCTGACCACCATTAAGGCACTGCCAAGGCAGAGTACAAATACGGCAGGCAGGCTGAGGACGAATTCAAAGAAGCGCGACATCATTATCGACGCTCCGCGACGCGCATGACCGCCGAGCGAGAACGAGGGTTGCGAGCAACTTCCTCGTCACTCGGCTTGACGGCCTTTCCAACCAGATTGAGCGTCTTACCCGCATCACTGTCGACAACAGGCACATGCCGCGGCAACTGTACGCCTCGCGCCTGGTCGCGCATGAAACGCTTCACAATGCGGTCTTCCAGCGAGTGAAAGCTAATCACCACAAGCCGGCCGCCAATGGCTAATTTGTCGACCATTGATGACAACGCAAGCTCAAGATCCTCGAGCTCACGATTGATAAAGATTCGAATAGCTTGAAACGCGCGGGTAGCCGGATGCTTATTGGGCTCCCACTTTGGGTTCGCCTCGGCAATGATCGATGCTAGCTGGCGCGTTCCCGTTATTGGCGTATCAACTCTGACCTTAACAATGGCTGAAGCCATACGCTTCGCAAAACGCTCCTCACCGTAGGTTTTGATGACATCGGCAATTTCTTGCTCTGGCGCAGACGCTATCCACTCTGCGGCCGTCATCCCGCTGCGTGTATCCATGCGCATATCGAGCGGACCGTCGCCGTTGAACCCAAAGCCACGCGCCGCGTCATCGAGCTGTGGTGAGGAAACACCGAGATCCAACAATATGCCGTCGAGCGACCCATCACTTACGAAGTTTGATATGTCAGCAAAACTGCCAGCCACAAACCTAAAGCGCGAATCACCTGCAAAGGCTTTGGCAGACGCCTCAGCTGCGGGATCTTTATCGACTGCTATCAACTGCCCACTCGGCGAAAGAAGAGAAAGAACTTCTCGCGAGTGTCCGCCGCGGCCAAACGTGCCATCGAGATAAGATCCATCTGCCCGCACCGACAAAGCGGAGACAGACTCCGCTAAAAGAACTGAAACGTGCTCAGCCTGCGTCAAAGCTTAAGCCCCATGAGCTCATCCGGCATATCGCCGCCGTCAGCGGCAAGCGCGGCCTCACATTCGACCTCCCACAGCGCCTCCGACCAAAGCTCGAGCTTGTTTCCCTGCCCCACAAGGACAACTCGCTTCTCAAGCTGCGCGTATTCACGCAAGGCGCCGGGCAATAGCACCCGGCCGTTTGAGTCCAACTCAAGATCACTCGCATACCCCAGGACAAGACGCTGGAACCGCCTTACAGCTGGATTCAAGGTTGGGAGATCCTGGACATCGCGCTCAATGCGCTCCCACTCTTTGAGCGGGTACATAACCAGACAAGACGATTGGGTATCGATGGTGACAACTAAAGAGCCAGCACTGATATCAAGGAGCGACTCGCGCTGGCGCGCAGGGACAGATAGCCGTCCTTTTGCATCCAGATTGATGTACTGCACTCCCCTAAACACCACATTTTCCCCATGTCATCCATGAAAAAGCAGATTAATTCCCCAATTACCCACTTTTTCCCACTTATCACCACTGTATCAATGCAATACAGAGTGGTCAATGTGGAAAATATAAAAAATCCCGTAAATTCAGGGTCTTATAAGCGTTGGGAGAGGCGATTATCACGTCGTAAATGGCGCTTTTCGCCACCAGAGAAACAAACTAAAAGTCAGGCTTTTAGACAAGCTACCGAGACCAAACCTGCTATAGATCGCAAATTAGGCATATCTGCGCGATTTTATATTCGATATCGATATAAAAAGGGGCGCCCCCGCCGATTAAAGCAAGGGGCGCATAGCGAGTCAGTCGATAAGCCGGGTTCTGTCGTGAACGGTCATTCATCTGCGACGTCTGTCACCAGACGCCTGTAGCGACCTACCCGGATCCGCCGAGGGTCACGGCATAAGGATCCCTATTTGGTCTTGCTCCGAGCGGGGTTTACCATCGCCACGCCTGTTACCAGCCGCGCGGTGCGCTCTTACCGCACCTTTTCACCCTTACCTCGACTCACGCCGAGGCGGTTTCCTTTCTGCTGCACTTTCCGTGAGCTCACACTCCCCAGGCGTTACCTGGCGCTCTGACCCATTGGAGCCCGGACTTTCCTCTGTACGTAGCGTACAGCGACCGTCTAACCAACTCGCGGCGACAATAGCACCGAGTTGGCTACGGCTCAAACTGACACCCAAATACGTCGGCTTATTCTGATATCAATTCCTGATAGAGATCCCGAGTTTTCAATCCGTAATGGTCCGCCACGATTTGAGCAGCCTTACGCGGCGGCAATTCTGAAGCCAGCCGCTCCAGCAACGCTCGTCCCTCGGGATTAAGCGCGCTGGATTGCACGGTGGCAGCTGAGATTACGACAAACTCGCCCCGCTGCTGGTTGCCGTCGGCCAACACCCACTCACGAATCGTGCCAACGGGCGCTCTCCGTATCGTCTCAAACGTTTTAGTGAGCTCGCGTGCAATACAAACCTCATGCTCATCACCATAGACCGACAACATATCCGTCAACAAGTCGACTATCCGATGAGGGGCCTCGTAAAGTATTACAGTGGTGTTGAGCCCCCTGAGAGACTCGAGTCGCTTCATCCTCGCAACACGCTTCGGAGAGAGAAAACCTTCAAAATGAAAGTGGTGTGTCGGAAGTCCCGAGGCGCTTAGCGCAGTAATGGCTGCACAAGCACCTGGCAGTGGAATAACAAGAGCGCCCTTATTTTGAATACTTTGAACGAGCGCATATCCGGGGTCAGAAACTAAGGGCGTTCCAGCGTCACTGATCAGCGCAATAGACTCGCCCGCCTCGACCCTACTCGCCAACTGATCAACCACATGGGCCTCGCTGTATTCATGAAAGCTAATCAGTGGCGTCGAGATATCGTACTGCGCCATGAGCTTGCGGGAGTGACGCGTGTCTTCGGCCGCAATGAGGTCAACAGCTTTTAAGGTCTCAAGCGCCCTAAGCGTTATATCACCCGTATTACCGATCGGCGTAGGCACAATATACAATGCGGCTTTCAATTCCTCGTTCTCTCCGTACAATCGGGACGCATGATTGACCTTACTCCAAATGCAACCGGTCTCACCCTCCATGATGTCATTTTCTCGGAGCGCATGCACAAATGGGTGCTGGCAAGTCTATTAAGTCTACAGCTCGCATCGTGCACAACCGCTCCGCAAACGGACGAATCCTCGAGGAAGGGAGCGGTATCGGCGGGGTACCCCATCCCTGTACAACGACAACTCAAGGCTGGCAGTACATCCGATACGAGCCTGAATGCTGAAGCCGTCCAGTGGGCGCAGCAAATTGTTGCGGACCGGGGCTGGCTTTTTGCCCTTGCAGAGCTTGAGGCGCTTGAAGAAGGGCTGGTCTCATCAAACACTGAGCGATTCATACGGTCTCAACTGCTTTGGCTGAAAGGCGATATCGCCGCCGCAAATACGAAACTGTCTGAAGTAATCGCCAGTAGCGAGGAGGAACTCGACCTACTACTCGCTGAGCGCCAGCGCCGAGCCTTCGAGGCAGGTGAGTCAGTTGTAGCAGCGAAGATTGCATTAGACCGATTGCGATTGGGCTACGAGGGCAACAACACAACCACGTATTCTGAGGTCTTTGACCTATTATCCAGAGCGTCCGAGCAAGAAATTGCGGCGGCGCTTCGCAAAACGGAGCCATCAAGCGACTGGGCAGCGTGGCTTAGCCTCAACCGCGCTTATCGGAAGGGACGCAATGAGGTTATGACGTGGCGCCAGTCCCACCCCAACCTGCCCGATGATTTGCTGAACCTCCCGTCTGGACTTCGGGCCTGGCTCGAGAGCGACTTACCAGCCCGCGTGGCTGTACTTTTACCATTGAGTGGCCGCCTGAAAGACGCTGGCGAGGGTGTGCTCGAGGGCATAACAGAAGGCCTATATGCGAGCTACAGAGACTCGGTCCTGCGCCCTCAGTTAATAACCATTGATACAGAGGCCGCCGGTAGCGGGAGAGCCGCCTACTTGGCCGCACTCGAAAGCGGCGCCGACTTTGTAGTAGGGCCATTGACCAAAGAGCGGGTAGATGAGCTGCAAGCCGAAGAAACGCTCCCTATACCGGTACTGGCGCTCAATCGTGGGTCCACTGCAGGTCTCAACTTATCGACAAGTGAAAAACAACTTTTGACCCTTAGCCTCGCGCCGGAAGACGAAGCCATCCAACTTGCATCCATGATTTGGCAAGAGGGCTTGCGAAAGCCCCTAGTGATCATGCCTGACTCGGCGTGGGGTAATCGTATGCAAGGCGCCTTCACTAGCGCCTGGAGATTGCTCGGTGGCGACGTCAGAGCATTAACGGTACTAAGCGGCGAGGTAACCGACAACGAAACAGTGGCGACCAGCCTTGCAACACTGCAGAGTGAATCGCGTATCAAAGCAGTTGAGAAAGCCTTTGAGGCACCTGTCGACTCACAGGCTCGGCGTCGAACTGACCTTGACTCAGTAGCCTTGCTAGCACCGACGCCTCAAATGGCGCGTGAAATTCGGCCGCTACTTCGCTTCCACTACGCTGGAAAGTTGCCGGTTTTTGCACCATCAACCATCTACCAAGCAGAGTCAGGAATCACAAACCGCGATCTCAATGGTATTCGGTTCGTACTCCCACCCAATGCGTTCACAACGGATATGAAACGCTCAACGCAGTTGCATGCGCTCGGTCTCGATGCTGCAGCCCTCATCGACCATTTTTATCAGGCGAGCCAAACCCAAGGAACGCTGCTCTTCGGTGCAACCGGAGACCTTAGCGTCGATACCGCGGGTAATGTTCGCAGAAGATTAAAGCCGGCCGTAATTGCCCGAGGTGTAGCACGCGCCATCTAGTACCCTGCATACTCAGATTTGTAGGGAGTGCTTGGTTATCCAGACTGTTGGGCAACATTGGGAGCTCTGCGCAGCGCAATTCCTGCGAACGCGAGATATCGCCACGATTGCCTCTAATATTAGAAGCCGATTTGGCGAGGTCGATCTGGTAGCTCTTGATGGCAACACCCTTGTTTTCGTCGAAGTAAAATTCAGGAAAGACAGCCGTTATGGCCCATCAAGCCTCTCGGTTACGAATCGCCAGCAGCGCCGCATTGCTCTGACAGCTAATGTTTTTCGATCCCAGCACCCAGAGTATTGCCACTGGCACTGCCGGTTTGACATCATCGGGTTTGATCAAAGCGAAGGCCAAATTCGACTGACATGGCTGAAGGCCGCGTTTGATAGCACTGAGTAACCGAGTTATGGATAGTTTCGATATTACCGCTGATTTCTTTCATCAGCAGATCGCGCAAATCAGTTTGTCCGCAGATTCTGTGGCAGGCTTAGCAGAAGCGGCCGCTCCCGTCATAGCCGGTGCGATGATGGCTGAGCGACGAGTCTACTCAATCGGCACAGGTATTGACGCTCACATAGCCCGTACCTTTTGCCACGTTATTAGAGAAGGTTTGGGCACTGAGCGACCCAACTTACCCATTACTCCCTTAACGTCTGACGCAGCAGAGCCTATCGACGCCGCAGCTCATTGGATTGCCAGAGAAATACGGACACTGGGACACCCGGGGGATGTTGCTATCGTCTGGGGTTCAAACCTGACCACGAGTGGCGTCGACTCGCTCCACTCAGCCCTGACACAGCGTGAAGTGACTTCATTTTGGATAGGAGCAACGAGCCCCAGCCATTCGCTGCCCTTCGCGGACGCAAATCCCTCAGTGCGATTGGGTCTATGCGCTATGGCTGCGGTCGCAATGGCTCGCATTGTCGAGAGCGTACTCTTCGACCACTAGTTGTAAATTGGCCAGATAAAGATTATTTGACGAGCTTGAGCGAGGGCTTATTGCCCGTTCCGGGTGAAATTGGATCAGGCTCTGGCGGCGTTCTGTCATCAGCCTCATTTTCATCATCGAAAATCATGCCCTGACCATTTTCCCGCGCGTATATTCCCAACACACTGGTCAAGGGGAGGAAGACCTCCATCGGCACCCCACCAAAGCGACCATTGAAAGCGATGACGTCGTTTCCTAAGTGCAGGCTTACTACCGCAGTCGGTGAAATATTGAGAACAATTTGCCCCTCATTGACGTAGTCGACAGGGACAACAACACCCTCCACTCCAGCGTCCACAAGCACATGTGGCGTGCAATTGTTATCTACGATCCAATCGTAAATCGCACGAACCACATAAGGCTTACTGGGCGTCAATAGCGTTTCCTCAAACGATTAGCCGCGCATTTCCCGCTCTTGGATAGACAGACTTTCCTGGAAAGCCTCTCGGCCAAATAGGCTATCCATATACGTGTACAGCGGCTTAGTTTGCTTGCTCGCTCGGATATCGACTCCGAGTGCTGGGAGTCGCCACAAAATGGGTGCTATACAGCAATCTACGAGCGTGAACTCCTCACTCATAAAATAAGACTTTTCAGCAAAGATGGGTGATAACGCGGTCAGACTATCCCCTAAATCTCGACGTGCAACAGCGACATCACCCGCGTTGGATGAATGCAAAATGGTATCAACAAGCGAGCACCAATCGCGCTCCACTCGATACATAAACAAACGACTTTCCGCTCGAGCTACTGGATAGACCGGCAATAGCGGCGGATGCGGAAAACGCTCATCCAGATACTCCATCATCACCTTTGACTCGTACAAGATAAGGTCACGATCAATGAGTGTTGGCATCGTGTTGTAGGGGTTCAAGTCACCCAACTCGGGCACGGGTACTCCGTCTACGCCTTCAACCAGATCCACAGAAACACCCTTCTCTGCCAACACAATGCGAACACGGTGGCTGTAGTGACTCGTGCTATCTGAAAAAAGGGTCATGGCAGAGCGTTTCGAAACCGCTGCTGCCGCGTCGTCGGTTACCTTCATGAAGAACTCCGGGCGGGATTTGAATGTAATAAAGGCGGAGCACTGCCCCGCCTTTTGTCATTATGCCCTTGCAGGCCTATTAGTGCACGTCTTTCCAGTATTCACGGTTCAACGCCCAAGCAATAATGAAGAAGATAGCCAAAAACAGCATCACTTTTTTACCGATCTCGATGCGTGTTTGCTTAAACGGCTCGGCAGTATACGCCAAGAAGTTAACCAGATCGTACATTGCCCCGTCGAATTCAGCCGTTGTCATGACGCCCGCTGCAGACACCTCCAACGAGTCGCAATGACCTTCAGCGTGGTCACTGTCGGCGTTAACACACTGAGGCAGACCTTGAAGCTCAAGAAGGACGTGAGGCATCCCAACGTTGGGATAGACCAAGTTGTTTACGCCGTAAGGGCGAGAATCGTCTTGGTAAAAAGT
>JAYOAN010000169.1:1954-3398 GCA_038104285.1 Halieaceae bacterium | reverse complement strand
ACAGGCATGCCCGCCAAAAGCGATTCAAAGTTCGTTCGACGCTTGTGATGCCAACCGGGCTGTTGTGCCTTTAACCATTCCTCGTCGATGTCTGTGTTGTTTCGAACATCAATCGATGACGGGGTTCGCTGGAACACATAGAGCTCTTTTGCACCGGCCGCGAGATGTGGGACGCACTGAACCGCTGTAGCACCAGTCCCAATAACCGCCACGCGTTTATCGGCTAGTTTGTCGAGCCCACCAAAAGGACCACCGCCGGTGTAGTCATAATCCCAACGGCTCGTGTGGAATGTGTGCCCCGTGTATGTATCGATGCCCGATATGCCGGGCAACTTCGGACGGTTCAGTGGTCCGTTCGAATGGATAACGAAGCGCGCTTTAATGGTGTCACCACGATTCGTTCGCGCGATCCAAACGCCCTCTTCCTCAGACCAATCGGTGCTTAGTATCTGTGTCTGCATGAGCGCAATGTCATGCAGCTTGTATTGCTCAGCGATGACCTGACAGTACTCGAGTGTCTCCGTCGCGTTGGTGTAGCGCTGCTTTGGAACAAAACCCGTCTCCTCAAGGAGCGGGAAATAGACGAGCGATTCAATATCGCATGAGGCACCGGGGTAACGGTTCCAATACCAAGTGCCCCCAAAGCCGCCACCCTTCTCGACAATCATCAGATCGTTGATGCCGGTATCACGAAGTCGCGCGGCAGCGAGCATGCCGCCAAAGCCACCACCGATGATCAGGACTTCTACCTCTGTGTTCACCGGCTCACGCTCGAAGCCCGGCTCGACATAGGGGTCATCAATGTAATGTGAGAAGTCACCCGTGACCTCGATGTACTGATCGTTGCCATCAGCTCGAATGCGCTTATCGCGTTCCTGCCGATATTTCTCTCTGAGCTGATCAGGATCAAAGTTGAGAGTGCCAGATACTGCCGCCGTCATGTGAAGTCCTCACCGTTGACTATTATCTTTAGTCGAAATTTATCGAGGCCTGCGCGTAAATAGGCGCGACCGCATCTTAATGTAGCAAAGTCTCACCTTGTTTGGCGCGAGTCGAGTCAGTCTCCTCGAGCGTCAGCCTCGACCTGCAAGATTGCTCCGAGTACCGATTTCTGTTTTAACTGGGGGACAACGAAAAGGATGGGTGCCATGAACGATCTAAGCCAGGGCCAACACCAAGAGCTCACCGCCGAGCAGCAGTGGGCGCAATTCTCAGAACTTAAGACGGCTGAAGACTACATAAATAGCCTTCGAGGTCGGAATCTCGACGTCTTCCTTTTAGGCGAGCGTATTGAGGAGCCCGTTGATCATCCGATCATCCGCCCGTCGATCAACGCTATGGCAGAGTCGTACATCCTCGCTGAGGAGGACCCAGACCTCGCCACCGCGTGGTCATCCATCTCCGAGCAGCAGATCAATCGCTTCCTCCACGTACCCGAGTCCTC
>JAYOAN010000169.1:0-1854 GCA_038104285.1 Halieaceae bacterium | reverse complement strand
ACCGAAGCGGGCCTCTACGTCAAAGGTGCCAAGGCGCACATGACGGGCGGTTTGAACTCACACTGGATCTGTGTGATGCCCACCATGAACATGCTCGAGGGCGATAAGGACTACGCGGTCATCGGCATGATCCCCGCCACGGCGCCAGGGCTTACCTTCATCTACGGGCGGCAATCCTGCGATACGCGAGCACTCGAAGCGGGCGACATCGACAAGGGCAACGCGAAGTACGGCGGCCAGGAAACCCTCGTGATTTTCGATGATGTATTTATCCCCTGGGAGCACGTCCTGATGGACGGCGAATACGAGTTCGCACAGGAGCTTGTCTCACGATTCACCGCCTACCATCGCGCAAGCTACGTCTGCAAAACAGGTTTGGGCGACGTCATGATTGGCGCCGCCTCAAGTGTTGCTGAGATGAACGGCGCTGAAACCGCCAGTCACGTTCGCGACAAACTTGTCGAGATGACCCACCTTAACGAGACGATTTATTCGTCTGGTATCGCTTCATCCTACGAGGCCACGGAACACGAGAGCGGGGCCTTTATCAACGACCCTATCCTCGCCAATATTTGTAAGCACAACGTTACACGCTTCCCCTACGAAATCTCACGGCTTGCCCAGGATCTCGCCGGTGGTCTCATGGTCACACTACCATCGCAGGCAGATTTCGAGCACGAGACTATAGGCCCACAGCTCGAGAAATACCTCAAAGGGAAGACGTCGGTGAGCACCGAGGACAGAACTCGGATGCTCCGCCTCATCGAGAATATGACACTAGGGCGTAACGCGGTTGGTTATCTAACGGAGTCCATGCATGGCGCAGGTTCACCGCAGGCACAACGCATTCAGGTGCTCCGTGAAACCGACTTCGGTAAAAAACAGTCGCTCGCGAAGCGACTCGCAGGCATTATCGCGACTGATGCGGATTCGCCGTAAGTTTCGTCGTAAGTAACGTAGTGAGGTAACGGTGTCGCGGATCCCCGCTTCTGGGTTTCGCCAACCAAGTTGTATGTCCCAACTCCAGCGCACCATTCGTTCGCCTTACTTACACGCGGCGGCAGCGATCTTTTTTGCATCGTGCATGAACGCGATGATCAAAGGCCTGTCTGCACACGAGAGCGTTGTGGTTGTCACAGCGTGGCGCTACTCACTAGGCGCCTGCCTAGCGCTCATTTTGTGGACAATCTTTCGACCAAAGCTCCCTGGCTGGGGCGCGGTTCCGTTTCACCTACTTCGCGGCTTTTTTCAGATTATGTCGGCCGGGCTCTTCTTTTGGGGCGTGTCGGTCATCCCCCTGGCGACCGTCGCCGCACTGGGTCTCACCGGTACGCTGATGGTTGGACCGTTAGCTTGGTTGCTCCTTAAAGAACCACTGAAGCGCGACGTTATCTTCGGCACACTGCTTGGTTTTGGCGGTGCGCTTTACATCATCAACTTTGAGGCAGACCTTTTTTCCGGGAATCTCGAGGGGCCAATTTTTGGCTACCTTGCGCCTATATTTGCATCGCTTTTCCACTCGGTATCGGTTGTTCTGCTCAGATTCAGATCGCAAAGCGAAGACCCTATCGTGGTGGCGTTTTTCGCCAATACGCTTCCAGCGCTCTATGTGCTTCCGATCTTCTTTTTGATGGAGCTGCAACCCATTGATGGGCTAATTGGCGGCTATGTCATCGCTGCTTTTTTAGGTGTCAGCTTCTGGTCGCTAACGACCCTTGCCTATTCAGGTGCCCCTGCGGCAAAGCTCGCGCCCTTCACCTACACCCAGCTGATTTGGTCAGCCCTAATTGGTCTCACGATCTTTGGCGAGTGGCCGGGGATTCATACGTGGATCGGTGCGTCCATTATTGTGGC
>JAYOAN010000168.1:0-3407 GCA_038104285.1 Halieaceae bacterium | reverse complement strand
GCCAAGGTCGCCAACGCGATTCTCAAGGCACCTGAGGAAGCAACGCGCTCAAGTATCGCCTCCCTAGCTGCTGCTGCAGGTGTCAGCGAGCCGAGCGTCAACCGATTCTGCAAACGATTTGGCGCAACTGGCTTTCCTGACTTCAAGCTACAACTCGCCACGTCCCTAGCATCCGGTGTTAAGTATGTGAGTCGTGCGGTTGAGTTCTCCGACGACATCAACACATTCCCGTCCAAGCTGTTCGACAATGCGATTAATGCGTTACTGACAGCGAAAGAAGAGCTTCCACTCAAAGCAATTGCGCGAGCAGTCGATCAGATTGCGCAGGCACGCCGCGTCTATTTCTTTGGCTTGGGCACATCGGCTGCCGTAGCGAGAGATGCGGAACACAAGTTCTTTAGATTCAACGTACCCGTTTTCACACACGAAGACCCGCTGATGCAGCGCATGCTTGCCGCATCAGCAGGCGTGGGCGATTTGTTCTTTTTCATTTCGCACACGGGTCGAACAAAAGTTTTGGTTGAGGCAGCAGAGATTGCCCGCCAAACGGAGGCAACTGTCGTCTCCCTGACCGCTGAGGGCTCGCCCCTGGCAGATAACAGCCACTGCTGTATCAACGTAAAAGTAGAAGAAGACACAGAGCAATATTTGCCCATGACGTCTCGACTGGTACAGCTTGTCATACTGGATGTTCTTGCCGCTGGCGTAACGCTGCGTCGCGGAGAGGGCTTCACACCACATCTCGCTCGAATCAAAGACAGCCTTAAGGACACCCGATTCCCAACGAGTTAAGACATGACAAACAAACCGTTACTGAACACATCTGCACTGCGTCAGAATGTGCGACTGCTCGGCGATACGCTGGGTGATGTTATTCGCTCCACAGTCGGCGAAGACCTCTACGAGACCATTGAATCTATTCGGCAAGCATCGAAGTCAGCGACAGATGTAGAGCAAACGACCGCGCTTTTTAACGCGCTCCGCAAACTGGATTCGGAGCAACTTCTGTTGATTTCACGCGGTTTTGCGCAATTCCTTAACCTTGCTAATATCGCCGACCAGCACTTTACAACGACAAAGTCTGTGAGTGGTCACTTCGGTGCATACGACCGCATTTCAAGCACCATCAAGGAGCTTAGCCAGTCGGTGAGTAAAGAAGCACTGGCAGAGGCTGTTGCAAATCTACACATAGACCTCGTGCTCACCGCACACCCTACCGAGATCACACGGCGAACACTGATTCATAAACACGGTGAAATACATGACTGCCTCAATGACGTTGAGTCGGGTCTTGTTAGCGAAGAACGCATTCAGTCACGACTCGCTGACTTAATTGCACAAATCTGGCACACCGAGGAGTTTTTAGAGCAGCGCCCAACACCGATAGACGAGGCTCGCTGGAGCTTCGCCGTTATTGAGAATTCGTTGTGGGATGCCGTACCCGAATTTCTCCGAGACCTCGACGCCATTGCTGAGAAATTCGAACTCGACTTACCTCCGCGCACAAAGCCCGTAGTCCGCCTCTCGAGCTGGATTGGTGGTGATCGCGACGGCAACCCAAACGTCACAGCCAAGGTGACTCGGCGCGCGATGATCATCAGTCGATGGCAAGCGGCAGATCTCATTAGCCGAGACTTAGAGGCTATTTATGAAGAACTCTCGGTCACAAGGGCAAGCGAGGGGCTTCGCGAGGTGGTAGGCGATGTACGCGAACCCTATAGAGCAGTACTGAAGCCGCTACGGGACGCTGTACGGAGACAGCGTGATGAACTCGGTGCGTACATCCAAGACGGGACGCACCCCCTACCCCCTGTCCTTTTCACTCAAGATGTCATTACCCCCCTACAACAGTGTCGAACATCGCTAGCGGAAGTTGGTTTGTCAGCCATCGCCGACGGCAAACTGCTCGACCTAATCCGACGATTAGATTCTTTCGGTGCTCACCTAGTGACTCTCGATGTTCGCCAGGAAAGCACTCGGCACAGCGATGTGGTTGGCGAAATCACGAAAGCACTTGGTCTTGGTAACTACGGTGAATGGAGCGAAACGGACAAGCAGGCCTTTTTAAAAGCAGAAATTACGAACCCTCGTCCGCTACTGCCTCTGAACTTCGAAGCCTCGGAGCCATGTCAGGAGGTTCTTGACACCTTTCGGGTAATCGCAGAGACGCCGCGGGAAGCGCTTGGGTGTTATGTGATTTCAATGGCGTCCGAGCCATCGGATGTACTCGCCGTGCAACTACTGCTCAAAGCAACCGGAGGACCCTTAGATCTTCCGGTATCACCACTCTTTGAGACGCTGGATGATCTCGATGGCGCACCAAGCACCCTCGACGCACTGCTGAGTGACACCGAATTTCGGGACAGAACAAGCCACTCAATGGTTGTGATGATTGGCTACTCGGACAGCGCGAAGGATGCGGGCATGCTATCCGCGGGGTGGGCTCAGTACCGTGCGCAGGAAGCGTTGTTGAATGTTTGCCAATCACACGGCGTCAGTTTGCAACTCTTTCACGGGCGAGGCGGCACCATTGGCCGCGGCGGCGCACCAGCACACCAAGCGCTGCTGTCACAGCCCCCCGGATCGCTAGAGCAAGGTCTGCGTGTGACCGAACAGGGTGAAATGATCCGCGTCAAATTAGGGCTAAAGCCGCTCGCGATTAATACGCTGGGGCAATATACGAGCGCTATCCTACGCGGCAACCTAACACCTCCGCCTGTTCCCAAGCCTGAGTGGCGGGAACTTATGAATAAGTTGGCAGAACAAGCCTGCACCGACTATCGGAGCTGGGTCAGGGGCAACCCGAATTTCGTCGAGTATTTTAGACAGGCAACCCCCGAGCCTGAGTTAGCGAGTCTCCCTCTAGGCTCTAGACCAGCGCGCCGGCGCACTGGCGGGGGTATCGAAACGTTGCGCGCTATCCCTTGGATATTTGCCTGGTCTCAGAGTCGTCTGGTGCTGCCCGCTTGGCTTGGCGCAGGCTCGGCGCTCAAAGCCGCCGTTGAAAAGGGTCAGCTCGATCTACTGAGAGAAATGCGTGATCTTTGGCCATTCTTTGCGTCGCGATTATCCATGCTCGACATGGTGTATGCGAAGTCAGATTTAGTGATCAACTCGCTGTATGACGACACACTGGTTCAAGACAATCTAAAGACCCTGGGAAGCGATCTACGCCAACAGCTCAGCGCGGATATCGAGTCGCTGATGGATATTCTCGATGTCGATACACTCATGGCGTCAGACCCATGGGGACTCGAATCAATCGGTCTTCGTAACGTCTACACGGCACCGCTCAACCTGGTGCAGATCGAACTGCTACGTCGCGTAAGAGAAAGCGAGAGTGAGTCCGTTCAGCGCGCGCTGATGGTCTCTATCGCGGGCGTTGCCGCAGGTATGCGTAACACGGG
>JAYOAN010000167.1:0-3423 GCA_038104285.1 Halieaceae bacterium | reverse complement strand
TCCAATTGGCTTTTAACTATAGGAGCGTGGTGTGTCTGACTTAGTACTTGCAATAGATCAGGGCACCACGGGCTCTACCATTGCGCTTATGGATGCCGAGGGTCGGTTATTGACCTCGGTAAACCATGAGTTTCCTCAAATTTTCCCCCAGCCCGGTTGGGTGGAGCATGACCCCGAGTCCATTTGGGATTCTGTCGAGCAAGGGTTGGCGGCGGTATTCGCTGATGGAACCTACGATGCTTCAGACGTATCGGCAATTGGTATCACCAACCAACGCGAAACCGCGGTCTTGTGGGACGCAGAAACCGGCAAAGCCGTTCATAACGCCATTGTCTGGCAGTGCCGTCGGACAACCGATGTCTGCGAAAAACTGAAAGCCGAGGGGCACGAGGCGCTCATAAAAGCGCGCAGTGGCTTGGTTCTCGACCCCTATTTTTCGGCGACAAAGTTTAAGTGGCTCTTGGATAACGGAGCTGATACTCAGGCGCTTCTTGATGCAGGTCGACTGCGCGCGGGCACGATCGACAGTTACTTAATCTGGCGTTTGAGTGCCGGCCAGGCGCATAAAACCGACGTTTCAAACGCATCGCGAACCTCATTGATGGAACTTAATAGTCTGAGTTGGGACGACGAGTTGTTATCGATTTTTGGGGTGCCTGAAGCCATCTTGCCTGAGATATGCCCGTCTAGCGGCCGGTTTGCGGTTACCAATGGCGTCGCAGGGCTGCCCGACGGTATTCCGATCTCAGGTGTTGCGGGCGATCAGCAGTCCGCATTATTTGGTCAGGCTTGTTTCGACGTTGGCGATGCAAAGTGCACCTTCGGAACAGGCTCGTTCATTCTTATGAACGCGGGCGAAAAGCCTGTTGCATCCAATAGCGGCCTACTGAGCACGGTTGCTTGGCAGCTCAAAGGGCAGCAAGCAGTTTACGCACTCGAGGGCGGTGCTTTTGTCTGCGGCGCGGCTGTGCAATGGCTTCGCGATCAGCTGGGTATTATACAAAATGCGCCTGACGTTGAGGCGCTTGCGCAAACCGTTGAAGACGCGGGTGGCGTTGAGTTTGTTCCTGCGCTTGCGGGACTGGGGGCGCCTTATTGGGCGCCTGAGGCGCGGGGTACATTGACCGGCTTGACGCGTGGCTCGGGCCGCGGTGAGATCGCTCGCGCGACGCTTGACGCAATGGCGCTGCAAAATGCTGACATTCTCGATGCTATGGAAAAAGACATTGGTAGCCGTATGTATTCGCTTAAGGTCGATGGCGGCGCGTCGGCCAATAATTTCTTGATGCAGTTACAGGCCGACTACCTAAACCGGCCCATTACACGTCCTGAGGTTATCGAGACTACCGTCGCCGGCGCTTGTTTCTTAGCAGGTCTGGGTGAGGGGGTTTGGCGTTCACCTGACGAAGTGGCAAAGGTGTGGCGATCTGATCGATCGTTTGATGTTGCTATCACTGACGATGCTCGGACTTCGCGATTTGCGTCCTGGCAGTCAGCGGTTGCTAAGACTCTGCTGAGCTAGCACGTGCAATCCACGCAAACGTCAATGACCTGCCTGCGCGGTCGCCACAAGTGGCGAGAAGTGAAGCCTGATGGCATGGCACTGGTGCGGGGTGAAGTGGTGATGCGTCAGCGCTGTGAGCGCTGCGGTAAGGAGCGAAATAGGGCTCGGTAAGGCTCGCTTTTTGCCGGCGCCTACGCGCTGTTTTAACGCTGTCTGCGGAGTTCTTTCCCTTCACGGTTTAGGTAGATTCAGGTCCTGCTCTTAACCTGCAAGCTCTTTTTTATCAAGACTCATGTTAAAGAATTTGTTTTGCTTTCAACCTTGCGGTGATCGCGACAAAAGCACCCCCTCTGTGTACTATTTTCTGGTCGATCAGATGCGTCAGAATTGCGTCTGTCTTAACGGTTAAGGTGCGAGTTCGCGAGAGCTAGAAGCGCCGGAGGGGAAGCTGCAATGACATCAATGCTATATCCAACTACTAATCCATCCGCGTCTGAGCAAATGGTCGTCGCACGCGGTGAGGGACCCTATATCTTCGATCGCAACGGCAAGCGTTACCTTGAAGGAATGGCCGGACTCTGGTGTACGTCTTTGGGTTACGGCAACGAAGAAATCATCGAGACCGCAACGAAACAGATGCGCGAACTGAGCTTTAGTCACATGTTTGGTGGCAAAACGCACGACAGCGCCATGAAGCTAGCCGATAAACTTGCGGGCATGGTGCCAATGAAGGACGCGCGTGTCTTTCTGGGTAACAGCGGTTCGGATGCGAATGACACTCTCGTAAAGCTGATTCGTTATCACGCGACAGCAACAGGGCGACCCGAGCGCACCAAAATTATTGCCCGAGACAAGGGTTACCATGGCGTAACGGTTGCCTCCGCCTCGCTTACCGGAATCCCTACCAATCATAATCACTTTCAGCTGCCATTCGATGCGCTTGGGGTCATTCGAACGGGGTCGCCACACTATTACCGTGGCGCAGAGTTGGGTGAGAGTGAGTCTGACTTTGTGGCACGTCGTGCGGCTGAGCTCGAGGCGCAAATTCTTGAAGCGGGCCCCGACACCATTGCGGCCATGATTGCTGAGCCAGTGTCAGGCGCAGGCGGTGTGCTTATCCCGCCAAAAGGGTATTACGAGGCGATTCAAGCTGTTTTGGACAAATACGGTATTGCGCTTTGGGATGATGAAGTTATCTGTGGTTTTGGACGCTTGGGTCAAGACTTCGGCGCAAACGCGATGGGTATGCGACCTGAAATGATGGTTTTTGCCAAGGCGCTGAGCTCAGCCTATGTGCCTGTCAGCGCCGCGGTTGTCAGTGGGGACTTTGTTGAAGCGGTTGAGAGCGCTGCATCGGATATGGGTGTCTTCGGGCACGGATACACCTACAGTGGTCACCCGCTAGGCTGCGCAGTTGCGCACAAAGTGCTCGACATTTATGAGCGAGACCATGTCTTTGAGCATGCATCGAGTGTGGGCGATTATCTGCAGGAGAGGTTGCAATCCTTTGTCGATCATCCGCTCGTTGGCGAGGTCTCGGGCAAGGGGATGATTGGTGCGCTTGAGCTGGTAGCGAACAAGGACACCAAGCAGGCTTTCGAAGGCATGGCTGTTGGCGCTTATTGTGCGAAAGCGGCTGAGGCGGCAGGACTGATCGTACGTCCATTGGGCGGGAACCGGGTTGCACTTTGCCCACCGCTGATTCTCCAGCGTGAGCATGTTGATGAGCTAATCGATAAGCTAACCATTGCGGTGAACGCGACACTTGATTTCGCGAAGCAAGCGCAATTGTTGGCCTAACTGAGACCCCTCAAGCGATGAAAGTTCTTCACATTGAAGCTGGTCGCTTTCTTTATGGCGGTGCGCAGCAAGTGGCATGGCTTACACATGGGCTGGCTCAGCATGGTGTGCAGAACGTA
>JAYOAN010000166.1:0-3424 GCA_038104285.1 Halieaceae bacterium | reverse complement strand
ATGAACTGGCAGACACGCTACCTAGGCGCAGTTGCCCAGGATGCAGATGCCGTTGATGACTTCTCTGATGCATTTACAGCGTCTGATACCTGCCTGGGTCCACCCGATGACGAGCTTTGCCGTGACCTCGGTGAAACTGGCAGCTACATGGTCCACAACGTCTCGCTCTTCTATCGTGAAGACAATTGGACGCTGGGCATGGGTGTACGAAACCTCGAGGACAAAGCACCACCACTGGCTGACCCCAGTGAGGTACTTGGCGTCAAGGCTCGCCCAATCGGTTACGGTTATGACGTATTCGGACGTACATTCTTCGTTAACGCGTCGTACAACTTTGATATTGGCTTCTAAAGCTGATTGCCAATCTCGAAAAAGCGCACTCCGGTGCGCTTTTTTTTTGGAAAATCGACTAGGATACAAGCATCTACAAAAGGAAGATTGATCATGTTTCGCTACATTGGTTTTGCATTGCTGCTCAGCCTCTGCATCACAGAGGTAAGTGCTGAGCCCTATCCTCTTGATTACTGGGCCCGCCGCTCCGCCGTCACAGGTGTGTCGCTCTCGCCCGATGGTTCACAATTTGCACTGACCCGAATTTTGGAGCGCGGTGGAAACCCCATCATCGAACTTTACGACTCGGATAACTTAGAGGCCGAGCCACTCCGAATCGATTCGAGCCCAATGGAAATTCTCCCTGGAGTTCGATGGATCGATGATGACGTCTTTTTGTTTACTGCTCGACAGCAGGTACGTGAGATCATTGAAGGCTTCAACCAAGGCGTTTATGAATACCAGAACGTCAAATACGACGGGTCTAAAAAGAAGCCTATTGGCCGAATACGGCAAGATTTTTTTAGAGTTGAGGAAGTACTTCCCGACAAGAAAAACAAAATAATCATATCCATCCAGGAAGGCGTTCCAAATGGACTTCAGGCAGTGGCAACGACCATTCGGCCTCGGTCGTATTGGGAGTACGACGTCAAAACCAATCGCCGCAAATTGCTAATGCGCGGCAAGATTGCACTTGGAAATATCCAGTTCGACAGCGACGGGAACGCAACGCATGCCTTTGGTTATGACGTGCGCACCGATGAGTACACCTATCATTGGCGGCCCGAGGGCACCACTGAGTGGCGTGAAATGTACCGCCAGCACGAAGATAGCTTCGAGCAATTCTATCCCGTTGCACCAGATCCCGTTGCTAAAAATCACTTCCTAGTCATGGCCCATAACGGCTTTGACAAAATTGGGCTCTGGTCTTTTGATGCAGAAAATCAGAAATTTTCCGAGGTGCTTTACCGACGAAACGATGTCGATAGCAGCTTCCCCTTTGCGCACAGTAATCGCCTGTCAAACTCAGACGACATCGCGGGTATTACATGGTGTAAAGATAAGTGTCATCGCGAATTTTTTGATGGCCAAGAAGCGGCGCTTTATAGACAGCTTGAAAGCCTCATTCCGAACGCGGACCAAGTCCGTATCTCAGGTCGATCACGCGATGGTAATACGCTGGTTGTGACGAACTCAGGACCGCGAGACCCTGGCACTTACTACCTTATTCGTAATGGTAAGGTCGCCAAAATTAGTGGTGCTAAGCCCTACCTTGCGCACGAACAACTCGCAAAGGTTGAATACATCACTTACAAAGCTAGAGATGGCGAGACGATTAACGGCTACGTGACCGTACCAAATGGTGAAGGCCCATTCCCCCTGGTTGTCATGCCTCATGGTGGCCCCTATGTCTCAGAGACTGTGGATCGGTTCGACGAATGGTCACAGATGCTGGCAAACAATGGGTATATGGTGCTTCAACCGCAGTATCGGGGCTCGCAGAAATACGGTCTGGACTTTTATAAGTCAGCCTTTATCAATGGCTCAGAAGCGGGTCGTGCGATGCAGGACGACAAGGACGATGGCGCGCTTTATTTGGTTAAACAAGGCCTTGTGGACCCCAATCGAATGGCGATGTTCGGCTGGTCCTATGGCGGCTACGCAGCACTCATTGCCGCGGCGCGTGAAGACCAGATCTATCAGTGCGTCATTGCGGGCGCCGCCGTGACTGACCCCGATATGCAGATGGATTACTACCGTTACCGAATTGAGGGCTCAGCCAAGATTGAGCAGCTGACGACTTGGGACGGTGCCGTTTCGCCAATTAAAGAGGTCAAGAAGATCAATGTGCCGATGCTTGTTGTACACGGTGATAATGACCAGCGCGTGCCACCCGAACACTTTGATAAATACATTGACGAGCTTGATCGTGCAGGCATCGATTACCAAAAGCTCATCCTAGAAGGTGCAGACCACTTCTCTAACACGCTGTTTTATCACCACAAAATTGCGTTATACGAGACCATGCTCGAGTTCTTTGAGAACGATTGCGGCTCGATGAGCACCGGGGATTCGCTGGCGAATCGCTGAAAATTTGTTACGCAATAAGAGGCCTGCTAATTACAGTTTCTAGGTGGCTGATTGCGGCTCCTCTATTTAAGAAAGAACTGACCAAAGCCCTCATCTGAGGGCTTTTTTATGCCCTAAGCTTAAATTCACAAATCGTGCAGTCCGAGCACCAAAGGAAATCACTTAGTTAGGGCATTGTTACCCATATACTGCGGTAACGGACCCCAGTGGTTTAAAACAAAACCCGTGTTCGCAACGTGCCTTCAATTGCCGACAGCTGATTAATCAAGGTTTTGGAATAATCGCTCTCAATATCGATCACTACGTACCCCGTGCCGCCCATGGTTTGCAGGTACTGACCGCTCACGTTGACCGAGCTCTCGCTGAACACTTGATTAATAGCGCTCATAATGCCCGGAATGTTTTGGTGGACGTGCAGCAGGCGGTGCTTACCTTCGTGTTCGGGCAGGGCAACCTCGGGGAAGTTCACAGCAGATGTGGTCGTGCCGTTGTCACTGTAGCGCGTAAGCTTCTCAGCTACCTCGACACCAATGTTTTCCTGCGCTTCCTGAGTCGACCCGCCAATATGCGGCGTGAGAATGCACTGGTCGATGCCTCTCAGTGGCGAATGGAACTCGTCGTTATTTGACCGCGGCTCGACAGGAAATACGTCGATGGCAGCGCCACCTATGTGATTGCCATTTAATGCCTCTGCTAACGCATCAAGATCAACAACGTTCCCTCTCGATGCGTTTATCAACATGGCGCCTGAGCGCATTGCTGCGATCTCTTTCCTACCAATCAATAACTCAGTGCTGGCATGTTGCGGCACATGCAAACTCACGACATGTGACTCCTCGAGTAGCGCTTGAAGTGTGGCTTTCGGCTGCGCGTTTCCGAGGGGTAGCTTGGACTCGACATCAAAATAAACCACTTTCATGCCTAAGCTCTCAGCAATGACGCCGAGCTGCATACCGATGTTGCCGTAACCGATAATGCCAAGGGTTTTACCACGGCACTCGAA
>JAYOAN010000165.1:0-3465 GCA_038104285.1 Halieaceae bacterium | reverse complement strand
GCAACAGGGTCATGCCCCGCTTTCGTTACCCAATAGACATCCAGTTGATAGCCCACTTTATCGGCAGGCGTGTTCGCAAGCATGTAATCGAACGGGACAACACCTTCGACCTCAGCAAACTCCCAGTTGTGGTTGTGATAACCAAAGAGCACACCCTGCTTTGAACAAATGTCGCCTGCTTCATTCAGAAGATCGACGACGCGTTTGACACCGTCGAGTGACTGAAACGCTTCAGGCATGAAAGCGGGCAGATTCAAAAACGTTTGATCCATCGCCAACGCAATATCGAGCGAGTGCTTAACGTTATCGATGAAAAACTCAACACCACCGCGCTGCCGGTAGATACCCATTGCCTCCTGCATGGGCAGTGCGAAAAATCCCTCGGGCAGCTTAGGTACAATACGGCCAACATGAGCCGATAATTGGTTTTCGGCTAGCAGCGACTGAACGTATTCGACAGGCCTGCCCAAAAAGCCCATAGCCGAAAACTCCACCTCGCGGTATCCAATATCCGCAACGCGTGCAATGGTTCCCTCGAAGTCTTTCAGCATGAGTGGCGTAACGGTCGAAAGCTGAAGTCCAAAGGACTCCAGCTTTCGTCCAGACTGGGCGGAAGCCGCCCAAACGGGATAGGTATTTAGCGAGGCAACAGCCGCCGCACCGAACTTCAAAAGCTTACGTCGTTGCATAGGTCGTTGCATTGTCAGTTACCTCGTATTGCCTCAGCTTAAAAATTGTAGGAGAGACGAACACCGCCGTAGCGCTGCGAGTCACGCGGAACAACCTGCACATAAACGGGAGTACCGCCCCACAAACCGCCCGAGTTACCGATACCGGAGACGTAGTCTTTGTCAAAAACGTTGTTTACAAACGCAGTTACTTGGTACCGACCGTTTTCGCTTTCGACAATACCAGCGCTTACGTTAACAATGCTGTATGCCTTCTGAACCGCACCGGGATCTGCCAGCAGGCTGAAGTTTACGTCGTCTTGATACTGATACGAGACATTCACAAAGGCGTCAAACGGCATAGACTCGAGTGACTTGCTGTACTCGGCACTCAGCGTCATCTTGAGATCGGGGGAGTTATTGAGCGCCTTACCACTTAGGTCTTGGCTATCATCAATACACCCTTGCCCCGCACTCTGACCGGTCCAGCAATCGGCGCCCTCGAACGACTCGATCGTGGCCTTGGTGTAAGCGAAACCACCCACCAAGCGGAGATTCTCGTTCACAAGCGCCTGGAAGTCGGTCTCAAGACCATAGGTTTGAAGCTCGCCCACGTTCGCAATACCCAATTCAATGACGCCATCAACGACACGCGCTTGCTGAGCCTGGAAGTCATCGTAGTTCGCCATAAAGAACGTTGGGTTCAACTGTACGCGACCATCGAGGAACGTCCCTTTGAAACCAAGCTCAAAGGCCTGCGAGTCTTCTGATCCGACAGGGTTCTCTGAGGTGAAGGTGCGGAAGCTAGAAGAAATATCATAGCCCTGTCCTTTGTAACCGCGAGACACTGACGCGAACACCATCAAGTCGTCACTGACGAAATGCTGAAGACTGATTTTTCCGGGAACAGCCGACTCGGTATCACTACCAGTAAAACGCAGACCCGAAAGCGCATTGTCAAAGTCGTGGGAGATTTCTTCACGATTCAAACGAAGTCCCGCGGTAACCTCGGTCTTCTCCGACAGTTTCCAAGTTCCTTGGCCGTAAAGCGCCATGGAGTCTGCGCCCGTTTCCGCAACCCAATCTGCGGCGAATAGCGGTCCACGCGCAAAATCGCGGTCGTAACTAATGTCGGAATAGAAGAACCCTACAACGTACTCAAAGCTATCCGATGCGGGAGATACCAACCGGAATTCCTGCGTCGTCGATTCGAGCTCAAAACCACCGCCCTGTACAAGGCCGCCTGACAGTGCACCACCGGTGAAGGCTGCCAACAAATCAAACGCAGTGCCGTCAACGTCGGTGCTAACGTCGTAATCCCAGGTGGTATGCGATGTTACCGAGACAAACTGATGATCACCCCATTCGCTCTCCAAGCGGAGTGACACCATATCGCTCTCCGACTCGTCCGTGGTGGCATCATCAACCGCGACTTCGTCGTTATCGTCTGATGGGCTCACGGGACCCAGTGCGAAAGCACCCGGTACGGCACCGAGGAAGTTCGCGCCCGCGGGCACGTCACGATAAGGACGGTGACAACAGTTCGACTCCGACTCTGTGTGCTCGACGGTCAATGTCGCCATGAGCTCGTCCGACAGAGAAAAGTCGAAACGTCCGCGCACGCCCGAGGATTCCTGTCCGTTGACGTCGTCACCTGTTGTGAGGTTCTTGATGTGGCCGTCTGAACGATCACGATCGAAGGCCGAAATGCGGTAGCCACCCGAGCTGCCCATAGGGCCTGAGATGTTTACCGAGACAGACGTCTCGTCATCGCTGGTTGCCCCCAGACGAATACCGCCTGTGAACTCCTCAGATGGACCCTTGGTACGAATATTGATTACGCCTGCTGACGCGCTCTTGCCGAACAGCGTCGACTGAGGGCCACGTAGCACTTCGATCGCTTCGATTTCGGACAAATCCGAGAACGCCTGCTCGCTTCGTACCAACGGCACATCATCAACGATGACGGCAACACTGGGTTCGATGTTGGTACTGAAAACGTTGGTACCGATGCCACGCAGATTGAAACTACTGTTTGTGGCCCAATCGCCACGGTTAATCGTCAACGAAGGAGAGATTTTGGTGATATCGGTGAACTCATCAATACCGAGTGCTTCGATCGTGCTGGCGTCCACCACACTGATTGCTACGGGCACGTCCTGCACGCTTTCCGCACGCTTGGTGGCTGTAACGACCACCTCTTCAATGGCGAGATTTTGCGACATCGCCATGGGTGCCAAAGCTGAGGTGATTAATGCTGGGAGCAATTTCTTGCCGAATGAGTACTTTTGCGAGGACTGCTTACTACTGCTGTTCATAACCTCTCCTTATAATTATTGAGGCGATTAGAATTGGTCAGGCCACTTTGCCATCATCCGACGTTATAAGTGAACCCGTCAATTGTCAACGCATTAAAAGCGCACCGTTTTAGTCTCTTTTTTACGGTCTTTTGTCCGTCTGATTTTTACGTCAATCGCATCGAAAGTTGCCATTGAAACGGCGCTTGTGGCCGTCTTTTCATGCTTTAAGCGATCCCATAACCTACGAGCAGCGAGGCCTGACCCCGTTGCCAATTAACGACTAACGAGCCCGCCGATCCATGGCAGAGAACCCTGGAAGATGGAGGCTCAAAACCTCAGTAAAGTATTCGTGTAGCGATGGAAGTCGTCTTACTTACGCTCATGAGTTGACAGCAATAAATCTCGGCCTAAGCTGATGCCCGCACACACGGGACACTGTTGCCCCCTGCTATTAGGTAGTAATTGTCATGACTAATCCCTTAAAAAGTCTTAACCAC
>JAYOAN010000164.1:0-3471 GCA_038104285.1 Halieaceae bacterium | reverse complement strand
ATCGCGGCGGCTCGTCGCTGTCATGAAAGTCGTGTACTCACGGCCATGCGTCCTGTCGAGCGCGGTCGAATGGTCAAAGCCATTGGCGACTACCTGCTGGCCAACGTTGATGAGATTTCGCAACTCTTAAGTCTCGAAGCGGGCAAGCCGCTGTGGGAAGCCGTCATGGAGATCGAGGGCGCGGCGCGCTATTTCGAGTACTACGGTAATCAGGCAGAAACGCTCGAGGGTCGCTCTATTCCGCTCGGCGACGGCTATTACGATTTCACCACGTATGAGCCGCGTGGTGTTTCGGGCCAGATTATTCCCTGGAACTATCCCATGGAAATGACCGCACGCGGTGTAGCCGCCGCCCTAACGACGGGCAATACCGTGGTTGTGAAGTCGCCCGAGCTCGATCCACTGACACACTATTACTACGCCCTTGCCGCCGACGCCGTAGGCTTCCCCGCAGGTGCTGTAAACATTGTTTGTGGCTTAGGTCACGAAGCCGGTGCCGCACTGTCATCGCACAAAGGCGTCGACCAATTGGTATTCACAGGATCGGTACCGACCGGTGTGGCGATTGCCACCGCCGCTGCCCAGAACGTCGTGCCCTGTATTTTGGAACTTGGTGGTAAGTCAGCGGCCATCGTTTACAACGATGCGGATATTGAGAACCTACTCGATAGCATCCGCTGGGGCATTTTCTTTAACGCGGGCCAAGTCTGCTCCGCGATGTCGCGGCTGATTGTGCACCGCGATATTCATGATCAAGTGGTCTCCGCTATCACAGATCTCGCGAACTCGCTGTCCGTGGGCCCCGGTATCGATCGGCCCGAGTTCGGCGCGAACATGGGCGCTATGGTATCGGAGGGCCAGCGTAATCGAGCTGTAGGACTCATCGAACGCGCCCAATCCGAAGGGGCTGTTATCGCAGCCGGTGGTACAGCCATGGATCGCGAGGGCTTCTTCCTGCACCCAACCATCCTCACAGGCGTTACACCTTCGATGGATATCGCGCGAACCGAAGTATTCGGACCCGTCCTATCTGTTCTTAGCTTCGATGACGAGGCTGAGGCGATTCGCATCGCAAACGATAGCGACTACGGGCTCGTCGGTGGTGTCTTCACACAAGATATCGATCGCGCCATGCGTGTGGCTCGCGATGTCGGTGCCGGCCAGATCTTCATTAACGAGTGGTACGCCGGCGGTGTTGAGACACCGTTCGGTGGCTATAAGCAGTCAGGCTACGGTCGTGAAAAAGGCCGTGAAGCGCTGATGAATTACGTGCAAACAAAGAACATTGGCATAAGGATCGGATAAATGGATCAGGACCTATTCGAGAAAGGCCTCGCGATGCGCAAGCAGGTATTGGGCGCCGAGTATGTTGAAAAGAACCTTGCTGCGGCAGATGACTTCACCCGTCCCTTTCAAGAGGCAATGACCGCTTGGTGTTGGGGCTTTGGCTGGGGCGATGATGTCATCGATCCCAAGACACGATCGATGATGAACCTTGCCATGATTGGTGCACTGGGAAAGATGCACGAGTGGGAAGTACATTGCCGTGGCGCGATTAATAATGGTGTGAGTAAAGAAGAAATTCAGGCCATTATCCATGTCATCGGCATTTACTGCGGTGTACCGCAATCGCTCGAGTGTTTTAGAGCGGCCCGAAAGGTATTAGAGGAAAAAGAAGCGGAAAAAGGACTGGCCTGACATGACTTGAGCTGAGCCAGCGCCAAAATTGCATAGAAGCATTATTGTGCAGAGAAAAAGGCCAGCAAAAGCGCAATGACTGTCGTCAACCTGACGGAACAACCGGGCAAAAAGAACAAGAAAGAAGATTTAGTCGCAACAAACAACAATAAAATAGGGCCTTTATCAGCACGCTCGATAAGGCCTACAACGCAGCCGCTACAGAAACGATGGAAGCGACGGCTAGAACAATAAAAAGGTGGTTTACATGGCCATACCAACCCACAGTCCTTACGTCATTGTCGGTGCCGGCATCCACGGATTGAGCACGGCTTATCACCTCGCGCTTCAGCTTAAAGCCACAGGTAGAGGCGACGGTCGTGACATTGTCATTCTAGACAAGTCTGGCATTTGCTCCGGCGCCACGGGTATTGCCTGCGGCGTCATCCGCAACAACTACTATCAGCCAGCCATGCGTGAGCTCATGGCGCACTCAGTACGCATTTGGGAGAGCGACCCAGAAACCTACAGCTACCACCCGGTGGGCTACATGCAGATCAGCTGCGAGTCGATGCGCGAGGACGTGCGCTCGATTTACGAGCAGCAGCAAGCCATCGATTACGAGTCGACGTTTATCGAGGGCGCTAAAGCCAGCAGCGACTACATGAAAACCCTGTTTTCCGACTGGCGCGCGGAAGGCATCACCTCGGTGCTTCACGAAAAACCGGGGGGCTATGCAAACAACTCAAAAGCGATGTACGGCCTTGCCGGAAAGGCTGAGGCGCTAGGCGTCAGAATCATCTCTGGTATCGAGGTGACTAGCCTCTCTTCCGACAATACTGGCGCAATAACCTCAGTGAACACCGACCGCGGGAACATCGCCTGCGACTACGCCGTGATCGCGGCCGGTCCCTGGGTGCGGCGCTTTTGGGAAATGCTCGAGCTACCCATGGAAGTTGGGATCCGCAACCCTAAGACAGGCGCGCTCGCCGAGGGTATTCCCATGTGGATCTACTGGTCGCTTCAGGAAGGCACCCTGGGTGTGGATCCAAAGCTTCAAGTAACCAATGACGGCCACATGCCACCCGTGATCCACGTCGATACCGATGCGCCGCTTTACTCAGATGACGACGGTCGGCTCATCACCGACAAGCTGTGGGGTATTTATTACAAACCTGACTTCCACTTTGGTGGCGTCCAGGGCGGCGCAGCACCCTTTATTGTCGATAAAGCTGCGGCCGAGGTCTCAGTTGACCCTTACGGTCCGGCTTCACCCGAATTCATTGTCGGTCCGGAATTTGCGGAAATGTGGGTATCGGCACTCGCACATTGCCAAGCGCGGTTCTCGGGCACGCTACCTAAATTCAAGCGTGAGCCCTCTGGGGGTATCGGTGCATTCACACCAGACAGCTTCCCTGTCTTCGACACCCTACGCGAAAACTGCTTCGTGCTCGCAGACTCCAACCACGGCTACAAAATGATTGGGGTCGGTGACTTGGTCGCTAGAACCATCTGCGGAGAGCCGCAGTCGTTGTTGCGACCCTTCAGATTTTCGCGTTACGAAGAAGGCGACTTACACCCAGTGTCTAACAGCCCCTTCCCCTGGAGCTAACAAACACTCGGCAGATAGCTCCCCTGTTTGGTTAGAAAAAAGGGATTGGGGAAAACGCCTTGCAGGCGTACACTGCGCGCCCCGTAAAAGTGATCGAAGTTATTGCTAGGTAAGCCATGTCCACACGAGACCTTATCCATTCTTCGAACGACAGTGGTATCGAGTCGGCAGAAGCCTCAACG
>JAYOAN010000163.1:0-3481 GCA_038104285.1 Halieaceae bacterium | reverse complement strand
GTGCGATCGGCAGCCGAGCGTGCCAGAGCAAAACTTAGCGAAAGCCCGTAGGCGCGCTTGGGAAACAAAATGCGTTGCAATATCGGAGTGGAAAGTAACTGACAGCCCCTCACGGATATCGGCTGAACGTTGCGAGGGGAGAGCCAGCAATGAGGCCAGCGGCGATAAATTCTCCACCCAGAGGGGCTCGTGGATGGAATCAGCGAATGCAAGAGACGTGGTAAAGAAACCAAGGCTCGCAAACGCTAGGCGATGTATCAACGCCTTACCACGCAATGGTTTCACGCGCATGCTCTGCAAGCTCGGCACTCAGAAGCTCCTTAAAAGCGCGCTCGGTTTTTGTGTCCACCCAATCTTCAACGCCTTCATGCCAAACAAAGTGAAAACCGCCACCGGGCGTCGCTAACCAGAGTTGCTCAACGGCGGGTTGCCGGGAGAAAACAAATACCACGCGATTCGCAAACGTGACGTTAATCACCCCTTCTGCAACGGTGATATCAGGGTCAGACTCGAGTGCCTCCAAGCGGTTTTCGACATCCTCAAAGGTGTCTTCGATGCACTCGTAATAGTGGGCAGATGCACTCATTCCGTCTCCTGAATTTTGTTAGATAACTGCGAAAAATAACGGGCACAAAGATAACGACTTCCTGCCCACGAGTCACGGTAGCGTGGCAAACCAATGATATACTCGCGTTTTGTCATCGGTGCGCCAAGTGAAAATTGTTACGACCATAGGGCTTATTTGTTTGCTGGCACTGACTACGGCCTGTGGGCAACCGGGCGAACTTCGCCTTCCGGCACCACAACCACCCTCATCTAATTAACCAATACTATGACATCAGATCTCGACCTTCCCAACGGCTTCGTGCGCCAAGCTGGCTCCTTGCTCTGCGAGAATGTGCCTGCGGCCCAGCTTGCCGAGCAGTACGGAACGCCGCTATACGTCTACTCACAGAGTGCAATTACGGAATCCTTTCTGGCTTGGAAAACTGCGTTCGGCAGTGCTCCACACCTCATTTGCTATGCAGTGAAGGCAAACTCGAATATCGCCATCCTCAAGCTACTAGCGTCACTAGGGTCTGGTTTTGATATTGTCTCGGGTGGTGAGTTGGAGCGTGTTCTTGCTTCGGGAGGTGACGCCTCAAAGGTGGTGTTCTCGGGCGTCGGCAAATCACCGGCAGAGATCGTAAGGGCACTAGAGGTAGGCATACGCTGCTTCAATGTGGAATCAGCCACCGAACTCCACCTCATCGAGCATATCGCAGCTGAACGCGGTGAGATCGCGCGCATCTCGATACGAATTAACCCTGACGTAGACGCCAAAACACATCCTTATATTTCGACCGGACTGAAGGAGAACAAATTTGGTGTAAACGCAGAGCGGGCCTTAGCGATGTACAAGCACGCGCACAGTGCCTCTCACCTTGAAGCCGTTGGTGTCGATTGTCATATCGGTAGCCAGCTGACGCAGATAGAGCCTTTCATTGAGTCTGTTCAGCATCTCCGCGACCTGGTACTCGAATTACGTGAATCGGGCGTCGGTATCGAGCACATCGATATTGGCGGCGGACTCGGCATCCGATACGCGGATGAATCCATTCCAAGTCCGTCGGAGCTGATATCTGCAGTTCGCGCCGAGTTAGATCCGCTAGGTGCAGAGCTAATGATAGAACCTGGACGATCTATTGTTGGAAACGCCGGCGCACTACTTACCACAGTGCTTGTGGAAAAAGCGGGTGACACCAAGAATTTTGCGATCGTGGATGCAGCGATGAATGATCTATTGCGGCCTGCGCTTTACTCAGCTTGGCAGAATATTGTGGAAGTATCGATCAGTGAAGGCGCTGAAAGAAATACCTACGACATTGTGGGGCCGGTTTGTGAAACCGGTGATTTCTTAGGTAAAGAGCGTGAGCTCTCAGCACATGAGGGCGATTTGCTCGCAGTAATGGGCGCGGGTGCCTACAGCTTCTCGATGTCTTCGAACTACAACTCACGGCCGCGGGCCGCCGAAATTCTAGTCAAAGAAGCGCAACACTACGTTATTCGTCAACGAGAAGCCCTCTCCTCACTCTGGCAAGACGAGCAAATACCTGAGGCTCTCCGATGAAACTTCGGTTCACCAAAATGCATGGCGCAGGCAATGACTTCGTTGTTGTCGACGGGGTGCGAACAGCCGTAAGGCTAAGCGAGGCGCAGATCCGAACGATCGCTAACCGGCACACTGGTGTAGGTTGTGATCAGGTCTTAATCATAGAGCCACCCAAACGTCCGGAGGCCGACTTCGAGTATCGTATTTTTAACGCTGATGGCTCCCCTGCCGGGCAGTGCGGTAATGGCGCTAGATGTGTGGGTCGATTCATTCACGAACAACGACTATCTGCAAACACCACGATCACCCTGCAAGTGGGCAACGACCTACGCAAACTGACTTTTGATGACGCGGGGAATGTTAAAGCTGAGCTGGGAACGCCTGTCTTCGAACCCAGTAATATTCCGTTCATCGCTGAGACCAATGGCATTGAACACACGCTTGCGCTTAATAACGTCACTGTCACGACTGGCGTGGTCTCGATGGGGAACCCTCATGCTGTGTTATTGGTTGATGACGCTGCAGTCACACCTGTTGAGAAAATAGGTCCAATGATTCAGTCGCTGGACGTCTTCCCCGAGGGCGTTAACGTCGGTTTTATGCAAATTGAAAACAGTACGGCAATCACATTACGAGTGTTCGAACGTGGCGCGGGAGAGACCCTAGCCTGCGGCTCAGGTGCCTGTGCAGCCGTCGTTCATGGCATTCGCTTAGGCCAACTTTCGAACAACGTGACAGTCTCGGTACCGGGCGGTAAGCTCGACGTGTCATGGGATGGTAGCGATGGACCTGTATGGCTCGCCGGACCCGCCGAAACCGTTTTTGAGGGGAAGCTCACGCTCTAGTAAGCACCATGGAATCTGACTCAGACACAAACAGCCCAAGCGCAGACGACGTTCTCTGCTTCCTGGCAGAGAACCCAAATTTCTTTGACGAATATCCTGAGGCTCTCCATGAGTTAAGTATCGGCCATGCGAGCGACGGCGCGGTCTCATTAGTCGAGAGACAAGTGTCAGTCTTGCGGGAGCGAAACGCCGAATTGCGTCGGCGCTTCGATCTGCTTGTAAGTAGAGCACAACACAATGAAGCGCTACTGAGTGCCACTCAAGAGGTTATTGCCGCACTCGCCGCCCGCAGCCCGAGAGAAGAAACAAGCAGTCTCTTTAGCGGCCTGATGCAGAAGCATTTCGAGATTGATCATGCCGCTTATCACCTGCTCGATGACGACGCCTCAGCCGCCTCTAAAACGGCGATGCACCTGCTAGGAAGCAAAGAAGCCACAAGTGGCCCCGTCAGATCTCACGAGTTGAACGCGCTTTTCGGACCCACTGGAGGCGATGGCTCTGCGGCCATCGCGATCGTAAACCACCGTTCAGGACCAAAAGCCTT
>JAYOAN010000162.1:2032-3491 GCA_038104285.1 Halieaceae bacterium | reverse complement strand
CCGCTGCGCGGCCTCTTGTACAGTACGCGACTTACAAGAGGCTCCATCAATGCGTCACCTTCACTGGTTCAGAACCGATCTCCGACTCAACGATAATCCGGCATTGGCAAGTCATGCCGCGGCTGAGTCGTTGCTATGTCTTTACCTGATGCCGAAGCCCAAACCCTGGTGCAATTTGACGGGCATTGGCGAACAGCGGGATCGGTTTTTACGTGAATCACTCATTGAACTAAAGCAAGATCTGCAGGATTTGGGACAGGATCTCCTCGTCCTTGAGGGGTCTCCTGAGCTCGTAATTCCTCATTTGGTTGAGCGCTACGGCATTACCGAAATCAGCGTCAGCGATCATCCGGGCTGGGAAGAAAAGCAGTCACTTTCCTATCTTGCAGAAAAGTTGCCTATCCCCATTCAAAGTCATCGTGGGAACAGCCTATTCACCGAGACCGACCTACCCATGGAGCTCGCCGATTTTCCCAAGGTCTTCTCGCCTTTTCGGCGCAAAGCGGAGAAATTAAACGTTCGCGGCCCGAGAGCGGCACCGGAGCAATTACCACCCCCTCCGTCGGCACAGTTTGATGCGATACCGCCCTCGATGAATAAGCCCCATCCCGGACTGCCAATTCCTGGCGGCCGTCGCGCGGGACTGAGGCGGTTAAAACAATTTATCTGGGATGACGAGTCGATTACCGAATACAAGCAAACCCGAAACTGCTTAGACGGTTTTGATGGATCGAGCACATTCTCACCTTGGCTCGCCAACGGTAACTTATCGGTGCGCGAGGTCGCCCACTGTATTTTCGATTTTGAAAAGCAACGGGTGAGCAATGAGTCCACATACTGGCTGTTCTTTGAATTACTGTGGCGCGAGTTCTTTTACTGGCGAGCGGAAGTCGATGGCAAATCGATGTTTATGCTCGCAGGTAAAACGGGTAAACCCCGCCGTTCGACCTTCGAGCCGCGTAACTTTGCGCGCTGGTGTGCTGGCGACACTAATTACCCGATTGTAAATGCACTCATGCGTCAGTTGGTCGCGACAGGCTGGATGAGCAATCGTGGTCGTCAGATCGCCGCCAGCTGTCTGATCAACGAGCTCGACGGCGATTGGCGTTTTGGCGCAGCCTTCTTCGAAAAACATCTGATTGACTACGACGTGGGCAGTAACTACGGAAACTGGCAATACATTGCCGGTGTTGGTAGTGACCCCCGCGGTGGTCGTCACTTCAACCTAGGAAAACAAACAGACGATCACGATCCACATGGCATTTTCATAGCAAAATGGGGAGGCGTGAGACCACTTCAGCCCGACTTTGTCACCGACGCCGCTGACTGGCCTATCGAAGATGAAAAAGTCTGACCTTCCAACCAAAGTGTGCCCGGTCTGCGACCGGCCTTTTGCTTGGCGCGCCAAATGGAAGCTCAACTGGGAATCCGTGGTGTACTGCTCGAAACGATGCTCGGG
>JAYOAN010000162.1:0-1932 GCA_038104285.1 Halieaceae bacterium | reverse complement strand
CTCGATCATCTTGTCTGCCCAATCCACGATGACCTTGCGCTCGTCAGGGTCGCGCTTGCGCCAGTTCGCAACAACCAAGCCCATACGTGGATTGCTGCCAAATTTATCGATGTGCTTATCGATAAAGCGCCAATAAAGGCTGTTAAACGGGCAGGCATCAGGACCTGTAACTTTGGTCGGCTTATAGCGACACTGCTGACAGTGGTTACCCTGCTTTTGTATGTATTTACCGCTGGCCGCATACGGCTTACTGGCAATAACCGCATTGTCGCCGTAAAGCGCCATACCTAAGGTATTCGGCAGCTCTACCCACTCGTAGGCATCGACGTAGACCGCTAAATACCAATCACAGACCTCCATGACATCCAAGCCCGCCAGTAATGCGAAGTTACCGATTACCATGAGTCGCTGAATATGGTGGGCGTATCCATCGTCGAGCGACTGCTCAATCGCTCGACTCAAGCACCGCATATCGGTCTTGGCATCCCAAAAGTAATTTGGCAACGGTCGCACAGCACCCAGCGTATTGCGTGTTTTGTATTCGGGCATTAACAGCCAATAGATGCCTCGAATATACTCACGCCATCCCAACACCTGTCGAATGAAGCCCTCGGCCGCCGATAGTGAACACTTACCTTCACGCCATGCTTTCTCTACTCGCTCACAAACCGATAGAGGCTCGAGAAGGCCCGCATTCAGGTACATCGAGATGAGCCCATGGAACACCCACGGTGACTCCTCAACCAAAGCGTCTTGGTAAGTACCAAAGTCGCCGAGTGCGTTCTCGACAAACCAAGCAAACTGGCGCTCGGCATCTGCTCGTGTCACAGCTAGACGGAATTGACTGAGATCACCTGGGTTATCGGGAAAGTTTGCGTTTACCAAATCAATGACTTCGGTGGTAATTGCATCGGGACTAATGTCGGGTCGCGAAGGAATCGCAACTTGATTGCGCCACCCGACCCGATTGTCCGCATCGTAATTCCACTTACCACCTGCAGGCTCGCCTGCATCCATCAGAATCTGATAACGCTCGCGCATCTTTCGGTAGAAAAACTCCATGCGCAGCTGTTTCTTGCCTTTCGCCCAGTCTGCGAAATCGCTGTGGGTAGCAAGAAAGCGATCGTCCTCGAGCAAGGTGACTGGCTTACCTAATGAGCTAGGCCAAAAGCACTTCATTTGCTCGAGGAGTCGATACTCGCCCGGCTCACAGATCACAATTTCCGAAACATCGATGCGTGCCAACACAGAGGCCACCGCAGCCTCCAGACTCGGTATACCCGACTCAAAGGATAGGTATTCAACTTGGTATCCCTCTGCCTCAAGTTCGAGCTTGAAGTGACGCATCGCGGAAAACAGTAAGGCGATTTTATGGCGGTTATGACGGACATAGCTGGCCTCTTCTGCCACCTCTGCCATCAGAATAATATCTCGCCCTGGCACCGCGCCTTGTAGAGCCGGTTGCTGTGCACTGAGTTGGTCTGCAAGGACCAAAATTAGCTTGGCATCGTTCATGGCTAGGCTTACGAATTAACGGCATACTCAGACGCTATAAAAAGTTAGAAAAAGGTTAGACATGGCAATTATTCGCTCGCTGCTCGTCATCATCACACTCGCGATGACAGCGCTTCTCGCTGCGATCTACACGGTAGGGCCGGGTCTTCTTGAAAATGCTCAAAACAAAGTAGCAGGCGACAAGGGTGCAGCGCCGTCGAAGGAGGCGCTGGACCTGCATGCCTCTATGGATATTGCAGACCTCCATGCGGATACGCTCTTGTGGTATCGATCGCTTATTGAGCGCTCGGACCGTGGTCAGGTCGACTTACCGCGGATGATCGACGGCAACATGGCCGTGCAGATGCTGACGACTGTCACAAAGTCCCCCAGTGGCCAGAATTACGAATCAAACTCCGCCGACGCTGGCGATAACAT
>JAYOAN010000161.1:0-3519 GCA_038104285.1 Halieaceae bacterium | reverse complement strand
ATTTGTACGATGCGCTATGAGCCTGTCTGCGCTGTCATGGCAACAGGTCGCATTACCACGTACCCTTCAGCCTGTAACGCCTGCGCTGATATTGCTGTCAGCGGCTGGCGCCCTGACCCATGTGAGGATTTGTAATGTCGCTAACGAACCGGATTTTATTGGCAATGGTGTTGGGTATCAGCCTTGGCTCGATATTCGAAGTGGTATTAGGTGGGTTAGACCCTGAGAGTGGCCTTTACGGATTCCTCTACAACGGCTTGGTGATGGGTGTGTTCGATGTCCTTGGACGCATCTTTATCGCTTCGCTGAAGTTACTCGTGGTGCCACTGGTTTTAGTCTCGCTTATCTGCGGCATGGCGGCGCTTGGTGCCAGCAGTCGAATGGGCCCTATTGCAGGAAAAACCCTGGGGCTTTATCTCATCACGACTTGTATTGCCGTAACGCTTGGCCTCGCGATCGCGATTTTGGTTGGTCCAGGTAATGGTGTGAATGCCGTAGCGAGCATGGACTTCGTACCAAAAGAAGCGCCACCAATTAAAGAAACGCTGATCAATATTTTCCCCACGAACCCCATTGCTGCTATGGCAGAGGGCAATATGTTGCAGGTGATTGTCTTTGCCTTGCTGGTCGGTTTCGCCATGACGCGTGCGGGCGAGGCGGGTGAGCGTCTGATCGCCTGGTTCCAGGACATGGAAGTTGTGGTCATGAAGATGGTGGGTGTGTTGATTGAGCTTGCGCCATACGGTGTTTTTGCTCTGCTAACCAAGCTTTTCGCCACTATGGGCTTCGGCACGATTTTCGACTTGGCAAAATACTTTTTCACTCTGCTCGCTGTGCTGCTCTTCCACGGGCTGGTTGTCTACGGGCTTGTACTAAGAACGCTGACGCCGCTCTCACCCGCTATGCTACGCGCAAAAATGCGACGGGTTTGGGCCTTTGCGTTCTCGACATCATCGTCGGGCGCAACCCTGCCAGTCACACTGCGAACCGTGGAGAAGCGTCTCGGTGTTAACAAGAGTGTGGCCGGATTTGCTGTGCCATTAGGCGCGACGATTAATATGGACGGCACGGCGATCATGCAGGGTGTTGCCACAGTCTTTATCGCGCAGGTCTATGGTATTGATCTCAGCAGTAGTCAGCTGCTGATGGTGGTCCTCACCGCAACACTTGCCTCTATTGGCACAGCGGCGGTGCCCAGCGCAGGCCTGATTATGCTCTCACTAGTGCTGACACAAGCAGGCCTGCCTATGGAAGGCATTGCCCTGATTCTTGGCGTCGATCGTCTCCTGGATATGGTTCGTACCGCTGTTAATGTGACGGGTGATGCCACCGTTTCTACGGTGGTTGCCTATCACGAAGGCCAGCTCGATGAGGTGATCTTCAACGACCCTAACGCAGATCTCGACATGGAAGGCGATGATGACAGCGCCGGTAACGCCAGCGACAAAACCAATGGAGCTGCAGCATGAGTTTGTCCGTCACCATCGTCCCGGTAACGCCTTATCAGCAAAATTGCTCGATCATTAAGTGCAACGCGACGGGAAAGGCTGCCGTGGTTGATCCCGGTGGCGATATCGATCGCATCAAAGCGGCCATTGAAAAAATGGGTGCAGCGGTGGAAAAGATTCTGCTCACTCACGGTCATATGGACCACTGCGCGGCGGCCGACGTTTTGCGTCAGGAGTGGTCAGTACCCATTGAAGGGCCCGAGGAGGGCGACCGATTTTGGATCGATAATCTGCCGAAGTGGTGCGAGATGTCAGGTTTCCCGTCGGCCGAGGCTTTCGAGCCAGACCGATGGTTGGTCGATGGCGACACGGTTTCTGTCGGTAATTTAGAGCTAGCGGTGATTCATTGCCCGGGCCACACGCCGGGGCATGTGGTGTTTTACGATCGCAATCAGAACGTTGCCTGGGTGGGTGACGTTATCTTTGCAGGCTCTATCGGCCGTACTGATTTCCCCAAGGGCAACCATGAAGAGCTTATCCACTCGATTAGAGAAAAGCTTTTCCCGTTAGGCGATAACGTGCAGTTCGTTCCCGGTCATGGCCCTGACTCCACCTTCGGACGCGAGCGAGCAACGAATCCTTTCGTTGCCGATATGCAGTTCGGCTAGGTTTATCTTCGGGCGATCAGCGCCGACCTAAGGCCAACCTGATGGCCACAACAGCTGAGCGGGCTGGACTGCTCGTGGTCGGCACTTATTAAAGCGGTGTTTAGGCCGCGACAAAACCTTTCCACGAAGCCATGTAGTCGATGAACTTGCCGCCCAAACCCTGTTCGGCCAAGTGCTCCCGACTTACCGGAAGATCGAGCATCGTGAAGTCTGGATTTTCCATGACGAGATTCGGGAAGTCTGCGTGAACAATGGCACCGCGTCCCACTAGAACGAAGTCGAGACCGCTATCCATCGCACGTTGGCAGTCAGTCGCTGAATACAACTTCCCAGCTGCGCCGAGCGCGACACCTTTGCGTGGAAGGTCGGTGAAAACCTTGAGTAGCGACTCGCCAGCGAAGGCTTCATCACTTGCCGGCTTGAATACATCCCATAGCGACATATCCACGTAGTCGATGCGATCGTCGGTGAGTAACTGACCTGCCAAGTCACGTATTTCCTCGGTACGCTGTCCAAAGCGCTCGGGCGACAGTCTTACACCAAGACTAAAGGAGCGGCCGCAGGACGCATTGATCCCCTCGATGATGTCGTAAAGCACCTTGGCGCGCTTTTCAGGCGTACCGCCGTAGGCGTCATCACGTCGATTGATCTCGGGGCTCAAGAATTGCGCGATGAGATAGCCATGAGCACCGTGCAGCTGTACACCGTCAAAGCCTGCTTCTTTACATCGAACAGCCGAGGCAATGCAGTCCTCGATAAAGCCTTCGACTTCTTCAATAGTCATCGCTTTAGAGTTTGTGGACTCGTCGTCCGAGGGACACATCGGCGTGTTTTCACAGTAATCACCCATGGCGCGCATGCCGCCGTGGTGGAGCTGCACAACGGCGTGGCTACCGTGTGCCTTGATCCCGCTGGCCATTCGCTTAAGACCCTCAAGGTGACGATCGTCGTGTGCACCGAGCTGACCGGGAAAACCCACACCGCGGTGCTGCACTGAAGTGGCACAAGTCATCGTGAGCCCAAACCCACCCTCTGCACGTCGCGTCAACCAGTGATATTCGTCGTCACTCATAACGCCATCAGCGCCGCTCTGCAGGTTGGTTAATGCAGCCAGCATAAAACGGTTGTTAATGGTGGAGCCGTTGTTGAAGCGCAGGGGCGCTGAGAGAGATGACATCTAATTTACCTCGTTAGTTTCGGTGAGCTTTGCCGGCGAATACCGTGCCGATAACGTCAATGTGACGTAGTTGTTCAAGCGGCGCGGTCATTGGGTCGTCGGCCAGAATCGTAAAGTCCGCGGCTTTACCCGCGCGAATCGAACCGATCTCGTCCTCAAGCCCCAATATCCAAGCAGCGTCAATCGTAATTGCTTTGAACGCACCTTCGCGAGTCATTACCTCGGC
>JAYOAN010000160.1:0-3531 GCA_038104285.1 Halieaceae bacterium | reverse complement strand
GGTAGAACCAGTAGTAGGAGCTTCCACAGATCGATACGATTCATTGTTATTCCTTGGTAATGCATGAGTGAGACCAGTCAATCCCGGTCATTTCGAGACCGGAAAAGATACTCCTAGCGGTGAGTGAAAATCAAAATAAAAACGTCCTTCACAGAATGAATCATCACAAATTCCGTCGATTAAAACGTCACAAGAGCAGTACACTTTGCTTAACCTCTCGATACTCAATCGCTTATTGCTAACTTACTTTTTGCTAAACCGGTTTTTGTTCAATACTTAAGGATCTCTGATCATGCGCGCGCTCTACCCACCTCTCGAACCCTCCAATCATGGCTGGCTGGATGTTGGTAACGGCCACAGCATCTATTTCGAGGAATCGGGTAATCCCAATGGGAAGCCCTGCATTTTTGTTCACGGCGGTCCGGGCGGTGGCTCCTCGCCAGCAGCGAGACAATTCTTTGACCCTGCGCGCTACCGCATTGTGCTCTTCGATCAGCGCGGTTGTGGTCAGTCCACGCCCCACGCGTCGCTCGAGGTAAATACGACCTGGGACTTGATTGCGGATATGGAGCAACTGCGAGAGCACCTTGGCATTGATAAGTGGCTCGTCTTTGGTGGCTCTTGGGGAAGCACGCTAAGCCTTGCCTACGCACAGGCACATCCTGATCGCGTTACTGAGCTTGTGTTGCGAGGCATTTTCCTTCTGAGGCCCGAAGAAATCCGATGGTTCTATCAGGAAGGTGCAAGCGCTATGTACCCCGATACCTGGCAGAACTACCTCGCGCCAATACCTGAGGAGGAGCGCTCAGACCTTGTCAGCGCCTTCCACAAACGCTTGACCAGTGAAGACGAGGCAGTGCGTCTGGCTGCGGCACGCGCCTGGTCTGTCTGGGAGGCTTCGACCAGCTTCCTGCATCAGAACAAAGACTTCATGGACAAGCTCGATGAGCCCGAGGCTGCGTTGGCTATGGCGCGTATCGAGTGCCATTATTTTGTGAATGGCGGCTTTTTCGAGACACCGAATCAGCTGCTCGAAAATATCGATATTATCCGTCATATCCCAACTGAAATTGTGCAGGGACGTTACGACGTTGTTTGCCCACCAACAACGGCTTGGGAGCTCCATAAGGCGTGGCCTGAGGCCAAATTCAACATGGTACAAAATGCAGGTCACTCTGCCTTTGACCCTGCGAACGCCAGTGCATTGATTGCAGCGACGGATCGATTTGCGAAATAAAAAAGGGCGCAAAGTGCGCCCTTATTTGTCCTCAATATGCGGCTCCTTATAGTGAACACGCCTTTTCACGCTTCGCCATTGCTTTATCGCAGCGTGACCCTTCTTTTTTACAGGATTTCGCTTCTGATTTGATGGCTTTGTTGCATGACTTTAACTTCTTATCCAACTTTTTTCGGTCAGACTTATCCATGCGGTTTGCGACATCGCCTGCGGAGAGCTCCGATGTCTGAAGGCGGATCTTACCGATAGAAAACTTCGCTTTGGTCTGTGTAACTTCCACAACCCCAATCAGCTCCTCGTCTGCACCGAGCACCTCGCCAGTATCGGGATCCACAAAACCCTCTCCGAGAGTAACAATTTTAAGTAGTTCACCATCCTTCAAAAATCCCGAACCATAGTTCAGATACACCTGATCACCAGACACTCTCGCAATCTTCACAGGGAACAGCGTTTGAGTCAGCTTCTCTGCAATTTGTCGCGATACCTTCGCTGTCAAATTATCAAAGGCTGAAATACCGATACCACGACATGGATTTGACTCCGAGTCACTCGTATTCACCTGATCATCGTCCGTGATATTTTCACTCAACCTAATTTCAGCAGTTGACACATCTACCACCCTCACATCAAGTCCGAACTTGGCTTCGCAAGCAGACATGATTAGAAGGTTTTTCGACTCCAAACCAAGCTGGGTAACACGACCGTAAAGCAGATAATCGACACCACCAAAACCCCCAAAGCTCGAGGCACCACCCTCGACAAGGCCTTGGATAGAGAGGTTTTGCTCAGCAAGAATCTGGTCCAATCGACCACGCTCGATCAGCGTAAACTTACCAGTCTTAGACAGCGCCGTTTCTACTGCTGTTTGGATATTTCTACTGTCGTAGTCGCTAAACGAACTCTCGAAAGTACCAACACCAATGATGGGTTTACTCGACTGAGCGTTCGCAAAATTTGTGAGGGAAAGGGCTGCCAAAATGGCAAGGGAAATGATGTGCTTCATTTTTTGCTCCAAAAAATATCTTTTTTAAGTGTTCGGATCTAGATGGATCTACCACGCTTTTGCTGAGGCGCTTTTCCTTTACTACCTTTACTGGCGGACGCCTTCGTTTTTATTCGTACAAGATCGCCTCGTGAGGCGGGTGAGCCACTTGAAAACCGCGCCTTTGAAAACTTAGCCGTTGTTTCAAATACTTCCAGCTCACCTATCAGTTCTTCCTCAGAACCAAGATTCAAGCCCGTGGCTTCGTCAATAAGCTCTTCACCGGGGCGAAATACTGTGACGACATCGCCGACATCGAGAATGGAGGTGCCATAGTTCAGATACACTGTGTCGCCACCCCTAACGACCTCAATCGGAAAAATACTGGTAGCAATGAGAGCAGCCACCTGCTTCGCCGCCAAGCGTTGAACGTCGGCAAGGGGATCGGCGTCAGCATTGACCGAGGCGAAGCCTTTTGTCTGCATGGCGCCTGCCGATTTGACTTTTGCCTCGGCAGTCTCAGCGCGACGAATTTCCCCCGTTGATGCATCAACAACTCGGATATCGACCGCCATCTCCGTAATTAAATTTGCGGTGGCAAATTGACCCGTCGCCACACCGCCTTTGGTCTGACCAAGCTTCGTAATCGAACCGTAAACCAAGTAATCAACACCGGCGACATTGAAGCCTCCCCCCGCTGTCTGGCCGTCGCCCACCTCGTTATTCAAGCCCTGTTCCGCCAGAATCTCGTCAACTCGGCTTCGCTCAATAAGCTTAAACCGTCCGACCTTCGCCATCTGGGTTTCGAGCATTGCTTGGAAATTATTTCCCTTCGCATAACGCCTGCTATCGTTCACCGTTTCCTTGATAGTGGAAATACCAACGATCGGTAAATCTTGCGCCAATACGGAAGGGCTTTGTAGCGACATAGCCACAAAACCAAAAGCAAGGGCCAACCTGTGCAACTTCAACATTGTCAAAACCTCTTTACATTTCATGTGAACGCTGACCCTAACTGCTATGGAAATGAAAAGCTAATTTTAGGGAGTCACGATCTAAAATGCGTCAAATGTGCCATCAATCGTCGCTAAGGCTTGATAGACCGCACAGCAATGAAACTCTTGATGAACTGATCTATCGGCTCGCCACCTCCCCAGTCATCCTGATAAAAACCTGCGATCAAGAAACCTGCGTCGAGTTGGCCACCTAGCTGATCATCTAGCGAGTGCACAAACTCGATCGGGGCGTCAGCACCAAACCACTTTGCGCGATCGTCCTCGCTCACCTTTAAGTCCGAGTGCGGCATTTGAAA
>JAYOAN010000159.1:0-3536 GCA_038104285.1 Halieaceae bacterium | reverse complement strand
CATTTCCTGGTACCAGACAGGTCATGGAGTCTGCTTCCGTGTGGCCTTCCCACTTGATGAGTGCCGAGCCCATCTGAGCCAGATGATACCGACTCCCCTCCCCCGGACGTGGCTGACCCTGATGTGCGCAAAGCGTTCCAAAGGCATCATGACTATCCGTTGCCTTACCCACGCGCTTAATGACCTGGTGTGTACAGCGAAACGGCGCAGGCATCGTCGCCACAGGTCGAGCGTGCCATTCGTTATTCAGATGAAGGCGGGCGTGAAGTGAATCGGGTGAAGGCATTAGTTACCACCGGCATTTGACGGACTATGGAATGAAAACCTATTAAGGATCGACGCAGTATTTACTCGACAAATAACTACGCTCGTTCTCGCAAGACATTACGCAAATCGGGAATACCCGGATGCTTTAGTCACCCATACACAGAACGTTTTCGTCTCTGATAAATAGGGTTTCGCTGAAGATCCAAGTGGGTAGAATTGCGACTACGGCCTTATGACGCTGAACGCGGAGAACACATGCTTTATCACATCGTATGCAAGGACAAACCCGGGCATTTACAAACACGTCTCGACAATCGAGACGCGCATCTTGCGGTGGTTAAGGCCTTAGGGGATCGCTTGTTTGCAGCCGGCCCGCTGCTGAATGATCAGGACGAGATGGTGGGGTCGGTACTTATTATCGACTTCGACTCAGATGACGCTGCAGCCGCATTTTGTGCTGCCGATCCCTACGCCCAAGCGGGGTTGTTTGAGGACGTTACGATAACGCGATGGCGGAAAACGCTGCCTAATTAAATAAATCGAAGGTATGTGAGAACTTCAAAATCCATTCGCGCCGTTTTTCCGTGAACATGCCAACGTCCTCATCGCGTGTCTCGTTGTACACAAGATAGAAGCCCGCATCCGCCGATGTTAACCACGCAAACCGTAAGTTCGCGGCCATAACATCGCTCGCATCGTTGTATTGAAACAGCGCTTGAAGCGAAATCTGCGGACTAAAGGAATAGGTCATCCGCAGCGACCCCACATTGACCCTGAGTGTTTCGGGGTTCCCGGGACGTTTCAGCTCATTGAAGGTCCAGCCCAGCCGCGCATTAAAGGTTTCGCCAACACGGTAGTTAATCGCGGGCGTCATCTGCACTCGGTCACCACCAAAGTACCCGCCAATTTTTGCGGTCATCCGCATTGAGAGCGGCTGGCTGTCGTCCGTTATGAGAACGAGCTGGAGCTCTTCATCATCGTACTCACCTGCCTCTACCTCAAAACCCGGTGCAAACTCGAATGACTCGCGTACCCCCTCGTGGAGGAAATTGACGCCCGTGTGAATCTCGAAACCCGACTTCCACTCCCAATGGTTATCGACATGCCAAAACCCGGTCTCGTAGAGACCATCGCCCCCCCACCAACCACGAAAGGCGATGTGAGGTCGAAGCTCCAGTAGGTTATCCCAAGAGGGGTCACGCCAGCGGTTCAATCCAAAAATACCCACACGCGTGTAATCCTTCCGCCGAAGGAAGCCCACCTCGGGGTTAAAGTTTTCTCCGACGTGCGTCACGCTACCCGCAAAGGACCATTCCTCTGTGTCGCTCGTCGCCGAGAGGCGATAAGCCATATCATCGCCATTGAGTCCGGGAGTATCTGTTTTCGCGACAAAGCCCGAAAGCAGTGCGTCATCGCCCAGGCCCAATTGACCGTCGACGGCATAGGTGCGGTTGTAATGGTCGGGACCACCGTCCAACGAGCCGTTTTCTTCTTTATTAACGACCAAGAACCCGAGGCTCGAACGGTTATCGAATTCCTGACTGACACGAGCCACACTGAAATCAGTTTGAGCAACAACCCCAGCAACCTCATCGGCTTGCATGTGCAATAAGCCCACATTGGTCGCATCGCCCACCTTTCCGGAAAGTCGAAGGCCGCCTTTGATCGGAATCGCACTGCCGTCGCTTGCAATACCAATTCGACGACTGAAGAAGAGTTCCATCTCGCCTGGATCCCCTACCGTGAACTGCGCAGAGTTCTCCAAAAAGAAGGGGCGCTGCTCAGGTAAAAATAAACTAAACCGGTCGAGGTTAATCTGAAATTCGTCAACTTCCACCTGCGCAAAATCAGTGTTGTAGGTGGCATCGAGCGTCAAGCTCGGTGTGACGCTGTACTTAATATCAAAGCCACCGTCTTGATCGCTGAATGTCGAAATCCGATTCCCCGTGCGCTCTCGGCCGAGAACATAGGGTGTGATTTTGAAATTGCGCATGGCGGGGGTCTCGATGCCTGCAACGCGCCCTGCATCAGCAAGCCGAGACAAGCTGTACTGACGCGAGATGGGCGCCCAATAAGCCACTTCGTTATTGCGACGAATCGTCCGCTGAAAGTTGAAGCCCCAGGTCTGCACATCTTGATTACCAAACCGCAGAGAGCGAAAGGGAATCTCGAATTCAGCTGACCATCCATAGTCGCCAATATGCGTCTCGACGCGCCAGTTGGTATCCCAGTTAAGGTTAAAACCACCCGATCCCATCATCGAACCGCTTGCTTGGCGGCTCACCTGCGCATCGTATTCGATACCCGCAGGGTTAGTGCCAAACACCAAGCCGTTCTGTTGATCCATAAAACTGTCGATGATGAAGCTCACGTTATCGCCGTTCTCGAGCGACGCGTCGCGACGACTATCCGCCATGATGATGCCTGAGGGGTCGTCGTCATAAGCCACAATGCCAACGTACAAGGTGGTGTCGGTGTAGCCGATATAAACTTCCGTTTCTTGCGTAGACCGAGTTCCCTCAACAGGCCTCTGTTGCCAAAAGCCACTCAGCGAGGGTTTTAGCCACGCGGGATCACCCAAGACTTTTCCGTCTAATTCGGGGTCAACTGCCAAGCGTACCGCCTCGGCACTGGGTGCTGAGACAGCAGGTGTACTCAGACCAGTGAGACAAACCAAGAGAAAAAGTAAAGAACCGTACCTAGTAAGCAAGACCAGTAAATCCATAAATCGAGAAATAACGATGGCGGAATATATGCATTCCAAACAGTTATAAGAATAACACCTTAATTGGATGTGCTCTCACAATTTCTGATATTGCTCTAAGCAAAACGAGCTAATGTGACAATGGCTTGTCAATCGGAGCACAACGTCAGCTAGAATCACGTCCACGCAAAGCGTCGCGGTGAGCTACGTAACGCCTGAATCAATCCCACGCCACAATCAAAGCTTTTGACTCAGCTGACGCAACCGCGAGTTCTGCCGCACGCTCACCAAAATGCGCGGACACTTGGTCACGTTTAATTTTGAGAGTCGGTGTTAGAACGCCGTTCTCAATACTCCAGGGCTCGTAGCTCAAAATAGCGCCACCCATCCTAGCGTGTTTATCAACGCCCTCATTGATCGCTTCAATGGTGGCCAGTACGGATGCCTCAATGTCGGCCTTAGGAGCATCGCGCATGGTCTCCGAAACGACCGCTACCATGACCGTTTTGGTCATCCCAAGCCCCAGTAAACACTGCTGCTCCACATACTTGTTGTCGGCAAACTG
>JAYOAN010000019.1:5511-18433 GCA_038104285.1 Halieaceae bacterium | reverse complement strand
CCCGATACCGGCATCTGGATGAATACCCAGCGGCCTGAGTGGAATGACGCGAATAACGCGCTCGTCGGCACAGGCGTCTCGGTGGTGACTTTGTGCTATCTCCACCGTTTCCTGAACAAAATTGTTCCGCTTTTTGCCGACCTCGAGCAGGAATCTGTTTCTCTGTCTGAAGAGGTCGCCGACTTCTTGGTCGAGGTCACTGCTGTATTGCAAAAACACCAGAGCTCAATTGGCTCAGGTCCAGTGTCGGATGCCGTGAGAAAGGGCGTGATGGAAGCCCTCGGCACTGCGGCCGAGCGCTATCGGAATCGGATTTACCAGCAAGGCTTCTCTGCCTCTAAGCGATCGGTTGCGCTCTCCAGTGTCGTCGATTGTCTGTCGCGTGCTCGCGACGTAAGCGCCGTCAGTATTCGCTCGAATCGCCGCGAAGATGGTCTTTATCACGCCTACAACCGGATTGCGGTTAACGATAAGGGCGTGCAGATAAAATACCTTTACGAGATGTTGGAAGGGCAGGTGGCAGTTCTGAGTTCCGAGCTGCTTGAGGCAGAGGAGTCCCTGTCACTGCTTAAAACACTGCGAGCATCGTCGCTGTACACGAAGCGCCAGCATTCTTATTTGCTGTACCCCAATAGGCATTTACCGGGCTTTATGGAGCGTAACTTGGTGCCCAGTGAGTTTGTGGCATCTTCCAAGCTGATGACCAGGCTACTCGGGAGCGGCAATACGGACCTGGTCGAAAGGGATCAGACGGGCCAGGTCTACTTCGCAGGCAAATTCAACAACACAGCATCGGTCGCTTTAGAGCTCGCCAATATGGCGAAGCAGGGCTATGCGGAGGAAGTCTCAGCTGAGAGCGATGCTGTCGAGAACTTATTCTCAGAGTTGTTCGACTGCGCCAATTTCACCGGTCGTTCGGGTGGTATGTACGCCTACGAGGGGCTGGGCTCGATCTATTGGCACATGGTTTCCAAGCTGCTTCTCGCTGTGATGGAAACGGTAAAACAAGCTGAAGCCGCAGACGCATCAGTATCGGTAGTGGACGGATTAAAGGCCGCCTACTACGACGTGCGTGAAGGTATTGGCTTCAATAAAACACCCGATGTTTATGGTGCATTTCCGACTGACCCTTACTCGCATACTCCAGGATTTGCAGGGGCGCGACAGCCCGGCATGACGGGGCAGGTCAAAGAGGAAGTGCTGACACGCTTGCTCGAGTTAGGCGTTGAAGTAACGGACGCGTGTGTGAGCTTCAAGCCAACTGTTCTCCGCAAGTCAGAGTTTCTCGAGTCCTCTGAGACACTGCGGTACTTTGATGTATCGGGCGCTTCTCAGGAAGTGGCGCTTAAAGTAGGAGAACTGGGTTTTACCTATTGTCAGGTCCCGGTAGTAATGAGCATGGCGGAGTCGGCATCAGTCACCTTGCATACTCGCGATGGTGCAACTGAGTCCGTGCCGGGAAGTGTGCTATCCGCGGAGCAATCTGAAGCGCTTTTCAAAAAGGACGGTCAGTATGTGCGCATTGATGTGCAGGTCGACCGCGTCATGGATTGACGCTTAAGAGTCGACTAACCAATATAAGAAAGCCCGCGGTTGCGGGCTTTTTTTTACTTACTTGTTAGAATCTAGTGTCGATCTGAAACGTGGCAATACGAGCGCTCTCTCCGACTTAAGCGCTTTGCCTTGCATCTAATTCTGAACGAATAGCTCTCACTTGCTCTTCGTTGAGATCGTAGTTCCACATTGCACATATTCCGATGAGCGTGCCTGTCGCTGGAACAATGATGAATGCAGCTCTAAGGCCAGCCAGCGCTTCCTCTGTCTGAACGGCAACTGTCTGGTCAAATCCAACGAATGCCAGAATCAGGCCGCTCAACAGGCCTGCGAATGCAGCGCCAAATTTCACCATCCACCAGTAGATCGCACCGAACAAACCCTCGCGCCGCTCGAAAGTTTCAAGTTCATCCAAGTCACAGATGTCAGCGGTCATCGACATCATGATGGTGAACAAACCGCCAATGCCGAACACGAACAGCGGGATTGGAAGGAACATCAAATAGGGGTTTGCAGGCGTAAAGGTCCACCAGAACATGGCGTAGCCAGCGAGCGACGTCGACTGGGTAATGAGGAACGTCTTGTGCTTGCCGTGCACCTGGCACATCCAGTTAACAATAGGGATCACCAAGAAACAGGTGCAGAGCGCTGAGACACTCCCGAAAAGTGCCGGCCAACTCCCGGCCGCAGCAGGGTCACCGCCGTTCATATAATAAACGATGATAAAAAAGGCGAAGCCTGCAACGCAGTTGTACGCATTAAAAATGAAAAACGTCGCCGTGCAGATTCGTTGAAAAGGCTTATTTTTCAGTGTAATCACGATGCCGTGAAAGAGCTCTCGGAAGGTGTCAGCGATGCTACCCGCGGGGGCATGGTCACCGTTACCCGTTGTCTCGACCGAATGGCAGAAAATAGCAGGGACCATAGCCATAGCCATGCACGCTAGACCTACATAGATCGATAGTGTGCGAGCCCCCTCGGTTGCAGACTCGAACCAATTAGGGTCGTAGAGGATAATCCAGAACCAAGGGGCGATGACCCAGGCCCACTGGCCAATCCACTGCGCAACGGCCATGAGTCGCGTACGCTCGTGGTAGTCGCCGCTCATTTCGTAGCCCATAGCCACATAAGGGACACTGAAAATGGTCATACCGATGAAGAAAACGACAGACCAGGCGAGGAAGTACCAAAAATTATAGAGCTGACTGTCCTCTGCCGAGAGCTGCCACATGGCTATATAGGAGAGGCCTGCAACGATAGCGCCGATAAAAATAAAAGGACGCCTTTTTCCCCAGCGCGACTCGAAGCGATCGGATATATAACCCATAAGTGGGTCAGTTAGCGCGTCAACGAGCTTCGGGAGGAAGAAAATCAGTCCCCACAAAATAGGACTCATTCCAAGGCTTTGAACCAGGATCACCATGAAGATCCCCAATGCTGCGGGGAACATTTGGTTCGCCAGCATGCCGATGCCAAACGCAATCTTTTGCGTCATAGGGATCTGCGCGCTACGAGTTAGCGTTGGACTAACGAAGGATTCGTCAGTGGTCGAGAGTGTGTCGGTATTCATGCGGCCTTGCTTCCGAGCAGGTTGAGGAACCTCGCAAGTTTTCGAGGTTTAGACGTAATGAGAAATGGAATATTGGTGACAGCACTGCTGTGATGCGGTGTATCGATCTGGCAAAAGAGGCGGTACTCGCCAGGCTGTGAAACCTGAAACTCAAAATGTGTATTTTGGGTGTCTAGCAGGCTCTCGATGGTTGGTGGCGTTGGTTCAAAATCGCCACCATCGCTCTGTAATGCGGTGGGGACTTCCTCACACACTCGCCATGAGATAACCACTTCATCCGACGCATCGACTGTGACCTCCGCACTCAACGAATCACCAGCACGCGCCTCTATGTTCTCTGGCGCTGCCTTTTGGTTGAGTGACAAAGATCGAATTTTTGGTGTTGTCTCCTCGGGAGTATCACCTGTCCACGCTTGCCGCATCACATCGACAGCTTCAGTACGCTCACCGCTCTCCAGGAACATCCCGTACCAGGTGGGTGTGCGCTCTTGTTTTTGCCCCCACAGAAATATGTAGGCACCCAAACAACACTTACTGTCGGCAAGAATGACCTCGTTGTACCTCCGGGCGATGTCACGCGCCTTTTGCGTACTTGAGGGCTCAAAAGGCCTTCCCCAATGTGTTTCAGGGCTCTCCCAGTGACCCGTAGGCCCCCACTCGGTGATTTGATAAGGACCTGTGTAGCCAGCCTTATTCAGAATCTCAGGGAGCTGATCGATCTCTCCGTAAATCTGGAAGGACAGGAAATCCAAGGAGGGTGCTCGCTCGGCGATTGCACTTACTGTTGGCGCATCAATTCCCGCCAACATTGTGGTGACGGGATGATCAGGGTCTACGTCTTTGATGCGCTTAGCGAGATCTTCGATCGCATCCCAAACACCCTGATGTTTAGCTCGCAGATTTAGCTCGTTACCCAAACCCCACATAAGGAGCGCCGGATGATCTTTCAGACGCACCACATCGTTCATCATCTGCGCGTTTTGAGCGTTAACAGCGTCTTGATCCGAGTAGTCGAAGCCATGCCGCTCTCGGGCAATGTCGAGCCCCATGCAGACTTTGAGTCCGAGGGCTTCGGCCTCGTCGAGAATGTCGATTACGTCGCGCTCGCCGTTTTCTACCCGCCAGGTTCTGAAGGAATTTCCACCCGCGTTTGCGAGGGATTTCAGCTGGCCGAACTCGAGCCCCGCCCCTTTAACAAAAAAGGGCGCGCCATCAACAGTAAGGTGGTAACCGTCGGTCTGATTACCTTCGAGTTTTACCTTTGCCATGTATGCTCGTATTCGGCTTTTCGCTCAAAATTTTTTTCAGTTGTGAGCATATCAATCGGTGGAAAAGCCGATAGATCAAAGCCGTCGAGATGGGACTGGGGTGAGATTAGCGGGGAGTCAAAAGAGCCGGCGCATTAGCTCTTTTAGGGTGTCTTTAATAACGACTGAAACACGGCTCAATCGGTCTTGTGTTTTTAGTGATCCGTTCAGCCCGAGCAGAGACGGAAAAGCCCCTTTAACTCCGCAAGCAGGGGATAAAAGAGCTACTTCGAACTCACGTTGTAACGTCTTGTTATACGCCCCTTTCGGCTATCACTTGTATATAACGGCTCGTGGAGAACCTCATTCGTGTAGTCCTCGGCTTGATCAAGGTAATGCGGCGATTCAGGGTCGGTCATGTCGTTGCCGTATTGGTGCGTGCCAAGTGCCTTTTGCTCGCCATCGGGCGTCCATCGGATGACATAGTACAAACCGTCCCCGGCGACCGCGGTGAGGTGGTCGTCACCATCAAGGCGCCGCGAGTAAATCGCGCGAAGGGTGTCGGGGCCCCCTGCAACGGGCCAGTGCTTTCCGTCGCGACCATGACGATTAACGTCACCCCAGCGAGGGTCCAGCCGACCACCGATCTCCAGTGTTTGATCAATACAATCCTCTAATATTTCGCGAGCATCCGGATTGTCAGTGCCGCCACTCTCCGCTTGCCACTCTGCGGCGAGGACACAAACGCCCAGTGCGGCTCCGCGATTATCTTTGTCTGTTCCTCGATCCCAAGTGGCCAGGATGTCAATCGCCTGAGTCACCTCGTCGCTGGCTTTTGGCAGAGAGGTCACCTCGTCGAGGAACGCCATGCCGCGGTAGTTAATCGAGTAGCGGTTGTCGTGTTTTAGCTGCCAAGCCTCATCGAAGGAAATTTGCGCGAACGCATCAAATAGCTCGAGTCCGCGTGTTGCTCGGTTAGTCATGCGTGTCTGCCAACCACCGTTCTCAGGTACCTGAGAACGGATGGGATTGTCCTGCGGTTCGCTGACGTTGAAGGGTGTTTGGTTAGCGCTATGAACAAACCCCGATTTAGGATTCGTGACCTGCGGTAACGAAGAGGTGGGGTGGTAACGATCCCAAATCAGCTCAGAGCGATCGCCGGGAAGGTATTGCTGCCAGTCCCATCCGGAAGCTCTCACGGGTAATTGGGCATTATGGATAAAGTGGATGTCCCCGTGTCGGTTAGCATACACAAAGTTGAAGCTCTGAATGTGATTGAGTGCAACGGCCGCTTTCCACTCCTCGAAGTCCTTAGCTTTATTCATCGCGAGCCACTGTTCGACCTGCTTCATCTCATCGATACCGGCGTACCGAATCGCGTAGACGCCATGGTCAGTCCTCAGCGCTGGGCCATGCGCTGAGCGGAGCACCTCACGCTTAACCGACCAGGGTATGAAACCCCAGAGTTTCAACTTTAGGGTGACCTCCCCGACCTCGAGGTCTTGCCACTCACCATCAAGGCGATATTGATTGGGATTGTCTGGGTTCATCTCCAAAACATAGATATCCACTAGGTCGGGTTTGTTTACGGTGGCGCCCCAACCGTGCTCCGCGGTAAAACCGACGCCCATCGTCGGTGCTCCGGGGAACAGTCCACCCATAATATTTAGGCCTTCACCCGATTCGATGTGTGCCTCATACCAAGCGACGGGGCCTGTCAGCGGTTGATGCGAGTTAATGATGAGGTAAGTAGAGCCATCCTCGGTCCGAGAGGGCGCAATCGCCGTGGCGTTAGAGCCGATAGGCTCCTTTGGTTGTGGGTTGTAGGGCGCTTTGCTCACTGTATTGGGGCGCTCATCCCCAAATAATTCCAATACCGGTTCATTAAACCCATAAAAGAGTGGGTGTCGCAGCATATGCCCTGCAACGATGTCCTTGCCCGTGACAGGAAGCAATTCGGGGTGTTTCACCTCTAAGGGATTATCGGCGGCAAAGGCGTTAAAGCCCGCCGCGAACGCCTCAACATAGGCGCGGATTTCAGGCGACAGATCAACCTCATAGTTTTTATCCAACGTCCCCCACAGATCGAGCCACTTAACGAGGTAATCGGTTTGTGCACCCTCCTGGCCCTCATAAAGCCCGGCCGTGCCGCGGTAGAAGGGTAGGCTACCCTCCATGATCGGCCATGCATCCTCCGCTTGCGCGTAGGCGAGACCGAATGCCGCGTCCGCATCGGTACCGCCAGAAATATGTGGAACCCCATAGCTATCGCGCTCTATGGTCGCTTCCAGACCATGGGCAGCCTGAAAAACGACCGTTAGTCCAATAGTGACTGCAAGGCGTTTGCCTACATGCGTAGCTTGCCTGTTTTTGGGCCGATTTTTTGCTCTCATAGTTTGACTCATTGTTAAGTGAGGGTGATGACAGTCGTTATATACCGAAAAAGCATATCTATCGAAGTGTTTATTATTTTTATTGTCACGAGTTTGTCCGTATCGTGCGCGCCGCAGGGTAAGCACTTACGCCGATCCGGAAAAGATAGAAGTGACAAAAGTGAATAGAATTAAACACGTTATCGCTCCCAGTTTAGGGGCCCTATTGATCTGCGTATCGCAGCTAACAAACGCAACTAACGGGTATTTTACCCACGGCATCGGCCCAGCCAACAAAGCGATGGCGGGTGCAGGAGATGCCCGACCCAGTATGGCGATAGACGCTGCCAACAATCCGGCATCGGGAGTATTGCTGGAGGCGTCAACCGATATTGGTCTCGCCTTGTTTGCGCCCTATCGAGAGTACACGGTGTCCGACAGCATGGTTAACGGTCAAATGGGGGCGTTCACTCTGCAGAGTTCGTTGGATGCTGTAGCGGGTACTGTGAAAAGTGATCGCAACCTATTTCCGATTCCACACCTCGCCAAAAACTGGCGATTGTCAGAGGACTCGGCGCTTACCGTATCGTTTTATGGAAGAGGCGGTATGAACACCACGTATCGTCAGGGGGCGGCAACCTTCGACCCTGATGGTCCTGGGCCAGCTCCTGTAATGACTCTGGAGGGTACCTTTGGTGCAGGGAATGCGGGCGTTAATCTGTCCCAAGCGTTTTTGGAAGTCGCCTACAGTATCAAGGTCGATGATTGGATCTTGGGTATCGCGCCGGTGGTCGCTTATCAGATGTTTGAGGCTGAGGGGCTCGCTACCTTCACGCCCTACACTGAGACCTACGTAAACGCCTTTTTCGAGACGGGACAGGGCGCTCCGGCTAATAAATTGACGAACAATGATAGCGATACGAGTTATGGTATTGGCGTAAAGGTAGGCGCGATTTGGCAAGCGTCGGAAACCCTGAACCTATCAGCAAGTTATGCGTCAAAAATTGGTATGTCGGAGTTTGACGATTACTCGGACTTGTTTGCGCAAGCCGGAGGCTTCGACATCCCCTCAAATCTTCGGCTGGGCGCTTCTTATCAGTTGAACGAGGTGTGGACCTTGAACGCTGATGTAGAACGAACCTACTACTCTGATGTTGCCTCGGTCACAAATGCCTCTGCGAATGTATTTGCCTGCCCAACAGCAGGGCAGGGTGGGATGGATGTGTCATCCTGTTTAGGGGGGAGTAATGGTTTCGGTTTCGGGTGGCAGGACATTACGACCTACCAGTTTGGTGTGGCCTGGCAGCAGAGCAACGATCGAGTAGTCCGATTTGGATATTCGAGAGGCGATCAGCCGATTTCCTCGGCTGATGCGCTGATCAATATCTTGGCGCCCGGTGTGATAGAACAGCACCTAACATTTGGTTTTACGCAGACGCGGAGTAATGGTCACAAAGTTTCTGTGGCGCTGATGTATGCGCCTGAGAACTCTGTTCGCGGCACCAGCTTGTTCGATCCGACCCAGAGTATTGAGCTTTCTATGGATCAGTACGAGATCGAGGTCTCTTACACGTTTTGATTTTTCGCCCAAATCAGTCACCCTTGGACGCGTTCTGAGGGCGATTGTTTATGGGATTAATTGCAACTGCTGTTCCTTTCTTTCTACTTGCGATTGCATTTGAGTGGTCGTGGGGGCGCTGGCGTGGCCGAGACACGTACAGGCTCACCGATGCAGTGAGTAGCCTCACATTGGGCGGTCTGTCACAGGCGCGCCGCTTCGTCGCTTTGGGTCTTGGTGGTTCGGTCTACGCGTGGCTTGCATCAGTTACCCCGTTTTCGACTTGGAGTGCTGAGGGATGGTGGGCCTGGGTGCTTGCCTTTGTTTTATATGATCTTTGCTACTACTGCTCGCACCGAGCGGGGCATGAGATAAAGCTATTTTGGGCGGCTCATGTCGTCCACCACCAAAGCGAAGACTACAACTTATCTACTGCTCTACGTCAGACAAGCTCCGGCTTTTTATTTGGTTGGATTTTCTACACCCCGCTGTTTTTCATTGGGGTCCCCGCCGAGATGATCGTCACGGTGGGCGCGCTTAATTTGATATATCAATTCTGGGTGCACACCGAGCATGTCGGTGAGCTCGGTTGGTTAGAGTATGTGTTCGTTTCTCCCTCCAATCACCGCGTGCACCACGCTCGTAACTCGCAATACTTAGACCGAAACTACGGCGGTGTCTTCATTGTGTGGGATAGGTTGTTTGGCTCCTATCAGCGTGAGCTGGCGTCTGAACCATGTGTTTATGGTATCACCAAGCCCATCCAGTCCTGGTCCCCATTAGAGTCATGGATCCATGTTTATCGGGACATGTTCAATGACATGCGACGAACAAAGAGCTGGGCCCAACGACTCTGGGTGCCGTTCTCACATCCGGCTTGGCAGCCTTCGGATCTCGTCGCTACGACGTCATTGTCGAATCAGGAAGATCCGCCGTTTGAAAAGTACGATCCACAGATCTCAGTCGCGCGAAAAGTGAGCGGTGCGGTGAATTTGATTCTTATCACGTTGTTGCTGCTGTTGGCACAGCGCAGCGAGGCTTTACATGGTTATGAAGCGTATGCGTGGGCAATGATGCTGTGGTTTGGTGTTGCCAATGCCGCGCTATTGAGTAACGCAGACTCTCGGCTATTCAGGTTGCAAGAGGGCTTGAAGCTGATCACGCTTTTTGCGTTTTCGGGGCTGTTATCGCCTCAATTGGCACTCGCCGTTACGCCGATAGCCCTTATCGGTGTGTCTTGGCAGCTTTTTGAAAGAGAAAGAAAAGAGGTGGCGGATGCCACCTCTTGAAAGCGATTTACAGCGTTCCGATGTAAGCGGCTAGGTTGCCGATGTCATCGTCGGTCATTGGCTTCGCAACGGGCCACATCATGGCTGATTGTGCGCCACGCGCTTCACCCGCGCGGTAGGCGGTAAGCTTGCCTGAAATATCGCTCATAGCCTGTCCCGCAAGCTTGGGACCAATTCCGCCTTCACCGTTGCCACCGTGACAGGCAATGCATTGACCGTAGTAGGTCTCGCCCAAGGCTTCTGGAGAAGCGGCTGCCAACGCTTCCTGCTTAACGCGCTCGATGTCGGCAATGCTGCCACCATTCTCTGCTTTCCACGCTTGGTAGCACTCGCCTACGCAGACGTTGCGGTTGCCTGTCCATGACGCGTCATTGGTAGTGGTTCCAACCCAAATAATGGCGGTGATGGCAATCGCGAAGCCCGCGACGATGACGTTTGTATTCATTGATTTCCCCCGGTACAAACACTGGTCTTTTTTTGTCGGCGCGAATGATAAGGCGTTTGCCTAATTGATGTAAGTAGCTCGATGGGCAAGCCGGTAATTTCACCTTTATCGGCACTATTGCCGTTCGCTATGTTGTGGGGAGGGGCAGATCACGATGCGACAAATTCGATAGCTCTTCGTGGAAAGAAAAGCCAAATACCCCCATACTCGCCGTCCTCAAGATTTTCGTATTTCCCTACACAGTTGAAAGGTATACCCGATGGAAAACGCCGCTTACACCGGGCAAATTAAAGTGAGATTTGCCGATACTGATGCCAATGGCCACACCTATTTTGGTAGCTACTTAGTGTTGGCTGATGAGGTGGTTTCAGAATACCTGGCGCAGGTTGGCTGGGATGGTGGCATCGACGGTGATTTTTTGACCTTTACCGTGAATGCGAATATCGACTTTGTCGGTGAATGCATGGCGTGGGACATTTTGGAGGTGGCCTGCAGTTTCACTAAACTAGGGAACAGCAGTTGCGCGCTCGCGTTTGAAATGTTGAATACATCGACCAATGAGATAGCCACTCGAGGCTCATTTACGTATGTGTTCGTAGACAAGGAAACGCGGAAAAGTCGTCCGATCCCGCAACAAATTAAGGACGCTATCGTCGCAGCACAGCCCGAGTTGGCCGCATAGTCAGCTAGCGGGTGGGTCGACGCAATACGTTTGCTTCCTGCTTGCGTACTGCACAGTACACAATTAGCCATTGGGCAAGGTAGCAGCGGCAAATGAGCGAGACGATTAACCCTCAGGGGAATCCACAAGGCAAAGGTGTGGTGATGGTGTTGCAGCAAATGGCTGCTGCGGCGCCCGCTGAAATCCGCGCCAAATCGGCCGATGAGGCGCTTCTCGATTACTGGTGCTCGAGCCTGGTTTTGTCGTCAGCCTTCAAGTTTCGGGTTGCCCCAGACAACACGTATTTTCTCTATCGCGTGGGTGCCGAATGGCAGCTGTCGCTCATTGCGCCCGCAGAATGGGGTGTCCGCATGCCTGGCGAGTTCGTTGCAGAGTGTCAATTGAGCCAAGACATGACCTGGCAGCTCCAGTTCGATGATGCCTTGAGTCAAACAGTCCGCGATGCGCTCGTCGCGTTTCTCGAGGGGTTTCAGGCGCAGGCAGCCTCATCGTCGAGTTTCGATGAGATGCTCCCCGATTACGTCGAAAGCCTTCCATATCAGCAGCGGGTTTTGGCCTCAGCGCTCAAGCGCTCCCTAAAGCACTCGCTGCGACTTGCGGGCGACAACGGTGTTGGGCTTTTAGCGGCGGTAGTCGAGCGGCGGCTCTCTATCACCCAATAGCGCCTCATACTGGAAGTTTGGCCCGCGTCGCATATCAAACTCTTCTCTCGCCTCACTCAAAAGAGCCGGGTTTTTAAAAAGATCAACAGCGGTCATTGCCATGGATTTAGCTGCGACAATCATACCTTTGTGTCCAATCGGTGTGCGGCCTGCTGCAACCGCCTGCCATGTATGCGCTCCAGTGCCTGGAACCCATGTTGCAGCACTCATTCCGACGGTTGGCACCGTCCAGCTGACATCACCCACGTCTGTCGATCCGTTTCCGCGAGAGCCAGAGGCGTAGGGCTTAATTTGAGCGGCACGCTCTGTGATGAGCGAATCGTCAGGCAAACTTTTTGCTAATTCCGCTGCGAAGGCCTGATCTGCTTCGCTGTAGTGCACACCACCGACGGCTGAGAGGTTTTTGTGCATAACCTCAGCGAGCGTATCGTTGGGTAGGACGCTGTAGTTTCCGTGGATGATCTCGTAACTCATCGACGTACCTGTGCCCAATGCTGCGGCTTCAGCGGTCGCAACGACGCGGTCCCAAATCGAGCGAAGGGTGTTTTCATTCGGGTGTCTTACGTAATAAAAACTCTGCGCTTTGTTGGGCACAACATTGGGTGCCGAGCCACCATCGGTAATGACATAGTGGAGTCGTGTAGCGGCAGGCACATGCTCTCGCAAAAGATTAACCATAAAGTTCATGGACTCAACGGCGTCGAGGGCCGATCGGCCGCGCTCGGGCGCCGAAGCTGCATGCGATGAAACGCCGGAGAAGGTGAATTTAGCCGAGCGATTCGCGAGGGTGCTGGCAGAGTCTGCTGCGTTGATTGAAGCCGGGTGCCAGTGGATGACGGTATCGACGTTGTCAAACAGTCCCGCCCGTACCATATAGACTTTGCCCGAGCCGCCTTCTTCAGCAGGGGTACCGAAGAACTGGATCGTGCCTGATGTACCGGTTTGTTCCAGCCACTCCTTTACGGCAATAGCAGCGCCTAATGAGCCCGCCCCGAAAAGATGGTGCCCGCACGCTTGCGCTGAGTGTTTTCCCTCGACCGGTTGGGGATAGGGGACTGCCGCCTGACTGATGCCGGGGAGCGCATCGAATTCACCCATAACAGCGATCACAGGTTCGCCCGAGCCGTAACTGGCAACAAACGCCGTGGGGATTTCAGCCACACCGCTCTCGATGGAAAAACCCTCTGCTGATAGCGCGCTCTTGAGAGCTTCGCTCGAGCGGGTTTCTTGATAGCCCACCTCAGCCAAATCCCAGATCAGGTCGCTTAAATCCGTCAGTTGCGAAGAGCGACTATCGATGCTGTTTAACACGCTCTCGTTCGCGTGAGTCGGGGCGGCTGATGTCACAGCTACGAGTGTTGAGAGTGTGAACAGCGCACCGAGTGCACGACTTCGTGCGCCTGAAATTGTCTTTGCCAAGGGGTTTATATTGTTCGCCGAGGTCATAGTGAGTGCTCTTATTTTTAACGTGACCGCAAGAATGGCCGCGCTGATTAAGTGTGGTTTCGTCGCTAACCATACAAGGAAACCCTGTTTACGTCGT
>JAYOAN010000019.1:4052-5411 GCA_038104285.1 Halieaceae bacterium | reverse complement strand
TTGCGATAATTCAGGCTGCGCTCTCGCTTCAGGAAGACGGTGTGCTTGTTCCCACCGCTCAGCAAATCTCTGATAGGGCCGGTGTCCTCATCCGATCCTTTTTTCGACATTTCGAGGACATGGAATCGCTATTTGAGGCGGTCGATGATCACTTACGAGACGCGTACGAGGCGCTGTTTGTCGGCGGAGAGCGCTGTGGTGACTTGGCGACACGCATCGAGCACGCTGTCGCGCGCCGCAGTGATGCTTTCGAGCAGTTAAAAAATCTCATGGTGGGTACCAAAGCCCAGCTATGGCGCTACGAAGTCTTGCGCAACAACTATGCCCGCAGTCAGCGCGGTTTGCGCAGAGATCTTGAACAGTGGCTGCCAGAAATGCTCGAGTTGCCAGATGCTACACAGGAGTCGGTAGACGCGATTGCCTCATTTGAGATGTGGCAGCGCTTGAGAAGTGAGCAGAATTTGAGCGAAGAGCAAAGCAGGGCGGTTGTGGAATCGCTGTTGGGGCAATTACTTATACGCAGCTAGTTTGGCGAATTTGGGTGCATCGCCCACACCAGTTGCATGGCTCTGATAAAATGACATACTGTATGTCAAAATAATAATGGGTCGTGAGTTCGAGGACAAACTTCACTCAACAACACGCTGCGAGCGCCGGTATTTGAGGGCGCAGGGTGGTCGAGCGAGTGTTAGAGCGAGTGGTAGAGCGAGAAGCGCCTTGAGCCTCAATAAACGGGGTACCCGTTTGGGAGCAACACATGAAAAAAATCTTGCTAGCTGTTTCCCTGGGCCTGATTGTTCTGGCTGCGATCGCCTACCAAAACCAAACCCAGCTGTTACTGGGGTTTATCAAGTATCGATCAGCAAACGAGTACGAGGTTGGCCCTCCGCGCAGCCTAGCGTGGAGTGCAGGGCCAAACTTAGCCTCTGAATCACCCGACGAACGCGCTCCAAACATCATCCTCATCGTTGCAGACGATCTTGGCTACAACGATATATCAACCTTTGGTGGCGGCCTGGACGGTGGTCGTGTCAAAACCCCAAATATTGATCAACTGGCCGCTGATGGCGTCGTATTCACCCAGTCATATTCTGGTGCTGGAACCTGTGCGCCGTCGCGCGCAATGTTGATGACGGGTCGTTACCCCACACGAACAGGCTTCGAATTTACCCCGACACCTTCAGGTATGGCACCGATGCTGTCACGCATTTCAGCGGAAATGGGCAGAGGCGCTCCGCCCATGATTTATGACGCAGCCCTCGATGAGAGCAAGCCTCCTTACCAGCAGCAGGGGCTACCACCTGAGGAGGTCACGATTGCCGAGATTCTCAAAGAGAGGGGGTATGCAACCTTCCATAT
>JAYOAN010000019.1:0-3952 GCA_038104285.1 Halieaceae bacterium | reverse complement strand
GACTATTGGACGGATGAGTCCATCAACATCATCAACGCCAATAAAAATAGGCCGTTTTTTCTCTATCTTGGGCATTGGGGCGTTCACACGCCTCTGCAGGCTACCCGCGAGGATTACGAGGCTGTGGGTGACATCAAACCTCATCGTAAACGTGTCTACGCAGCCATGATCCGATCACTCGATCGTAGCGTTGGCAGAATTAATGCAGCGCTCGAGGAAGCAGGGATAGCCGATAACACCCTCGTTGTCTTCACTAATGACAACGGTGGTCCTGGCTATATCGGTTTGCCCGACATTAACAAGCCGTTTCGAGGTTGGAAGATAAGCCAGTTTGAGGGCGGCATTCGAGTGCCGCTCATGATGAAGTGGCCGGCACGGATAAATCCGGGAACGGTGTCTGATGAGCCCGTTGCCCACATAGACGTAATGCCAACGCTTGCCGCTGCAGCTGAGGCACCTGAGCCTGAAGGCGTGATTATTGACGGCGAAGATTTGCTGCCGCTTGCAACAGGTGCGGGACGTGAGGCATGGGACCGTGACACATTGTTTTGGCAGAGCGGGCATTATCGTGTGGTCCGTCACAAGGATTGGAAGTTACAAGTCACATCGCGACCCGATAAGAAATGGCTTTTCAACCTCGCTGAGGACCCAACCGAGCAAATAAACCTAGCCGTCTCTGAACCTGGAAAGGTTGCAGAGCTATTGGCCTTGCTTGACGCGCATGCTGCGGCTGCGCGCCCTGCGCTCTATCCCGCGGTGCTTGAAAGCGCGATTACGATCGATAAAACCCTTGTTGAGCCCTTTGAAGAGGGTGATGACTACATTTATTGGCCCAACTAGCAGTTGCCCAAATGGGGCTTGAGCCGTGATTTACCGATGACGACACAGTCGTCTCATAAATTGGAGGTAGACAGTGAAAGTAGAGAACAGTGTTATCCCGACTCAGGAGCAAATGGAGGGGTTCATGTCCCCGGGCCCGGATGGTCCCATTAGCATGGTCAACCTGCTGAAGTTCAAAGAAAAGGCGGTTTATAAGGATGGTCGTGAGACCGAGCTTACGGGTCAGGAAGCCTATGCTCTCTATTCAAGGGGGGTTATGAAGACCTTGGCTACCGTTGGAGGAAAACTCGTATTCTCGGGCGATGTTAGTCGACTCATGCTGGGCGAGGTTGAGGATCTGTGGGATACGGTCGCTATCGCTCAGTATCCCTCACGTGCCGCGATGCTGGAGATGATGCAGCTGCCCGAATACCAGGAGATCTCGGTTCACCGAGAAGCCGGCCTGGCAGGGCAGCTCAACATAGAGACGTGCAACGCCATCATCTTTTAACTGAGTGAATTGGCACTTGATAGGCCGTAAGCCATTCACCCCAGAGAGGATCAGATGTCTTTGAAACCCAGCCGCTTGTATGCAATGACCCACTCCCTTTATTCGGGGCGTGCGCGGAGCTACCTGATTAAACACGGGATTCCGTTCGAGGAATTTTCGACCGGACATGAGAGCTTCAAAGCGGAGGTGCTCCCAAAGGGCAAGTTACCCACCATCCCCACACTAGTGACGCCTGAGGGCGAGGTGATTCGGGATGGCGCGGCGATCATCGAACATTTCGAAGCAGCGAGTGGTCGTCCCTCTCAGCCCACGGGTGCGAAACAGCAGATCATCAGTGCGTTGTTTGACGTTATAGGCACCGATGGCTTGCTGCGGCCTGCCATGCACTATCGCTGGAACTTCCCCGAGGACAATCTGGCGTTTGTGCGATACCACTTCCTTCACTCTCAGCGCGATACACCTGCGCGTGAGGAAAAAACGGAAGCGATGATGGACCGCATGCGTCACGCGGCAAAAGTTTTCGGTGTCACAGACGAGTCTAAAGCAGTGGTGGAAGCGCTGTATCTTCAGCTGCTCGATGCCCTCGACGCGCACTTCAAGACACACCCCTATCTCTTGGGTGCAAAACCCTGCATTGGTGATTTCGGTCTGATAGCACCTTTGTATGCACACTTAGGTCGAGATCCCCATCCGGCTCGATTCATGCAGCAGCGAGCAACATCGGTTTTTCGCTGGGTCGAGCGGATGAACCGCCAAGATGACGATTATCCTGAGTGGTTCAACCCAGCGGCGGGGCTTGTCGAAGAAGATCAAATTCCCGCGTCGTTGATCGCCGTGCTTCGCGTGCTTGCTGAAGATTTTGTGCCTGAGACCTTGGCAGCTGCCGAATGCATCAACACGTGGCTTGAAGAAAGCCAGCCGGATACGGGAACTCCGGCCATTGGCAGGCTTGCTGCCGCTCCCGGTATGGCAAAGTTTGAGGTTCGAGGTCAGAGCATTAACGCCATTGCTCAACCCCACCGCTTTTTCTTGCTGCAGCGCGTGCAGGATATTTACAGATCGCTGTCTGATGAGGCGAGAGCAAGCGTCGATGATCTTCTGACTGGGTGTGGGATGGCGCCAGTCATCAACAGTGTTCTGAGTCGACGCATTACGCGTTCAGATAATTTGGAAGTGTGGCAGTGAGAGAGCCTTCTCTTTTACCGCGGATATTTCGTTGAAGCGTTATCGCGGAAATCTTCTGTCGCAGTGAAGTAAGTTGTTAATGGAGAAAAAAGTGAGTGAACGAGAGCCAGTAAATTTGGTAGGGGGTACGGGTTCTCCCTACACCCAGAAAATGGTGGCGTTATTGCGCTACCGCCGCATTCCCTATCGGATCCAATGGGGGCAACCTGAAGCTGCCTGCGAGGCTTTAGGGGTCCAGAAGCCCCGGCCAATTTTCATGCCCACGTTTTTCTTTGAGGGCGAGTCCGGGATGACCGCCGAGTGTGATTCGACGCCCATCATTCGCCGCCTCGAGGAGACGTATACCGGGCGCTCCGTACTGCCAACGGATCCAGCACTTGCGTTTATCGACTATCTCATCGAGGACTTTGCCGACGAGTGGTGCACGAAATACATGTTCCACTATCGCTGGCACTTTGATGCAGATGCCGATAACGCGGGAACACTTCTCCCTTTAGGGATGAATGTCAGCATGCCGACTGAGGGTTTGCAGGCGTTCAAGCAACATATTGCGGAGCGTCAGATTGGTCGGCTTTACGTGGTGGGCTCGAATGACATCACAGCGCCTGTTATCGACGCTAGCTACCGTCGCTTTCTTGCGGCGATGGAATCGCATTTGTCGAATCAAAAATTCATGTTGGGCGGGCGACCGGCGGCGGGTGATTTTGGCTTACACGGTCAGCTGACACAACTCGTTGGCTTTGATCCCACTGCGAGAGCCATTGCTCACGAGGTATCGCCCCGGACTGTCGCCTGGGTCGATCAAATGTGCGATCAGAGCGGGCTTGAAGCCACTCGCCAAGATTGGATTGACCTCGAGGAGCAGCCAGAGAGCTTAAAAGTGCTGTTAAACGAGATTGGTCGTGTCTATGCACCCGCTCAGTTAGCGAATGCGCGCGCAGTGGAGGCGGGCGAGAAGTCTTGGGAGTGTGAGATTGATGGCGCTCGCTGGACTCAGCAAACATTTCCCTATCAGGCCAAATGTTTGCGTTGGACCAACGAGCAATATCGAGCGCTTTCAGGCGCCGACCGGGAGCTGGTAGATAGCGTGCTCGAGGGCACGGGTATTGAGGCAATGTTATTTGCATCTTGAGAGTGACTCAGCGTTCGAGAGGTAAGTGGGGTCACCAAGATGGTGGTGATTTCTTATCAGGATTAGAGAGACTAATTACATGGGATTTGAATTAAACGATCGGGCGATGGCGCTTAATGTGCAGTTACAGGCCTTTATGGATAAGCACATATACCCGCGAGAACACGATTGGCACGAGTGGTGTCTGGATCAAGATAAGCTGTGGACCACACCACCTTGGTACGACGAGCTGCGCGCGTTGGCAAAGGAGGAGGGTTTATGGAACCTGTTCCTTCCCCACGAGTATCAGCCGTGGAGTCCCGGTC
>JAYOAN010000158.1:0-3553 GCA_038104285.1 Halieaceae bacterium | reverse complement strand
AGACGTTGCCGCTTCACTGGGTTTCCCTGGCCATATGAGCGCTTTGCGGCGAACGACGACAGGACCTTTCAGTTTGGCGCAGGCCATCAGCCTGGACGCCTTGGCGCAACTGGCTGAAGCCGAAGGGCCTACTGCGCTTGATCAATTTTTGTTGGATCCGGAGCTGGCAGTTGATCACCTGCCACGCGTTGAGGTCACTGAATCTGCGGCTTTCTACCTAAAACAAGGGCAAGCTGTAGTAGTGCGAAATGCGCCGCTAAATGGTATGGTGCGCGTCGCTGAAGCGGGAGGTCCGTTTTTGGGCATTGGCGAAATGCTCGACGATGGACGTGTCGCTCCGAAACGACTGTTTGTTGACAGTCATTAATCAACCCCCCTGTAAACCTGCACGGGTGGGCGTCGAGTAACGCAGGTTGGAGAAATATCATGGCACTAGATGCAGCACGAAAGGCTCAAATCGTAGACGACTACAAGCAGGCAGAGGGTGACACAGGCTCACCAGAAGTTCAGGTCGCTTTGTTGACCGCAAACATTGAGCAATTACAGCAGCACTTTAAAGAGCATGCGCAGGATCACCATTCACGTCGTGGTCTCATTCGCATGGTTAACCAGCGCCGTAAACTGTTGGATTACTTGAAGCGCAAGGACACATCTCGTTACGCAACATTGATTAAGCGTCTTGGCTTGCGCCGATAAAAACGACTTAGGGCCGGCTTTATGCCGGCCGATTTATTTTGGAGATAGTTAAGTGAATGTAGTTACAAAAACCTTCCAGTACGGTGGCCAAGAAGTCACGCTGGAAACCGGTCGCATTGCGCGACAGGCCTCTGGTTCCGTAATGGTGACCATGGGTACAACGTCTGTGCTGTGCACGGTCGTAGCAGAACAAAAAGAGAAGCCAGGACAGGCGTTCTTCCCACTATCGGTTCATTACATCGAGAAAGCGTACTCAGTTGGCAAGATTCCTGGTGGCTTTTTCAAGCGTGAAGGTCGACCTAGTGAGAAAGAGACGCTGACATCGCGTCTAATAGACCGTCCGATACGCCCATTATTTGCTGATGGCTTCATGAACGAAGTGCAGGTTGTCTGTACTGTTATGTCAGCGGATTTGGATACGGATCCTGATATCCCCGCAATGATTGGTACGTCAGCGGCGCTGGCTATTTCTGGTTGCCCATTCAATGGTCCTATCGGTGGCGCACGTGTTGGTTTTATCGAAGCCGACGGCTACCTACTCAACCCCGGTTACGCGGCGTTGAAAGAGAGCAAGCTCGATATGGTCGTTGCAGGTACTCGCGATGCGGTTCTGATGGTTGAATCAGAGGCGAAGGAGCTCTCTGAAGACCAGATGTTGGGCGCGGTTTTGTTTGCACACCAAGAAATGCAGACAGTTATCAAAGCCATCGACGAACTCGTTGAAGAAGCGGGCAAGCCACGTTGGGATTGGTCTGCAGCAGACGTCAACGAAGAGCTTCGTGCGCAGGTTGAGGCAGCAGCAGGTGCTGATCTGGGTGAAGCCTATCGCATCACGGAGAAAGCCGCGCGCTACGAGCGTGTTGGTCAGGTTCGCGACGCAGTTGTTGAGCAGCTCGCAACGGAGGAAGGTCCATCAGCAGACGATATCAAGGACGAGTTTAAGGCGCTGGAAAAGCGTATTGTTCGTCAGCGTATTCTCGCTGGAGAGCCTCGTATCGATGGTCGTGATGGCCGCACGGTTCGCCAAATCGCTTGTGAAGTTGACGTACTTGATAACGTGCACGGTTCATCACTGTTTACGCGTGGCGAGACCCAAGCCATTGGTGCGGTAACACTCGGTTCGACACGTGATGCACAGATTATCGATGCGCTTGAGGGTGAGCGGCGCGATCCATTCATGCTGCATTACAACTTCCCTCCTTATTCTGTAGGTGAGGCGGGACGTATGGGATTCACCGGACGTCGCGAAATCGGTCACGGCCGCTTGGCACGTCGCGGATTGGCAGCAGTGCTTCCCAACGAGGAGCAGTTCCCTTACACCATTCGGGTTGTATCAGAGATTACCGAGTCAAACGGTTCGAGTTCTATGGCGTCCGTCTGCGTAGGCTCTTTGGCTATGATGGCCGCGGGCGTGCCTTTGAAGGCGCCGGTTGCGGGTATCGCTATGGGTCTGGTGAAAGAAGGAAATCAGTTTGCGGTTCTGACTGATATTCTCGGTGACGAGGACCACCTCGGTGATATGGACTTCAAGGTGGCTGGTACCGCTGAGGGCGTTACAGCCCTCCAGATGGATATCAAAATCGAGGGAATTAACGAGCAGATCATGGAAGTGGCGTTAGAGCAGGCGCTCCATGCGCGACTACACATCCTCGGTCAGATGAATTCAGTACTTGATTCAGCACGTGAAATCACGTCAGAGAACGCGCCCAGCATGGTTGCGCTGAAGGTCGATTCTGACAAGATCCGCGACATCATTGGTAAGGGCGGTGCGACAATTCGCCAGATTACAGAAGAGTCGGGCGCAACCGTCGATATCAACGATGACGGCACGGTGAAGGTCTTTGGTCAGAATCAAGCTGCCCGCGATGCGGCGGTTGATATGATCATGGCTATTACGGCAGAAGCTGAAGTGGGTGCGGTTTACACAGGTAAGGTGGCACGGATTGTAGACTTCGGTGCGTTCATTACCATTCTTCCTGGTAAAGATGGTCTGCTACACATTTCTCAGATCGCCAATGAACGTGTTGAGAATGTGAGCGACTATTTGACCGAGGGCCAAGAGGTTACGGTTAAGTGTCTCGATGTCGATCAGCGCGGTCGTATCAAGCTCTCCATTAAAGAGCTACTTGAAGACGAAGTTGCTGATTCTGCGGACTCCGAAGAAGCTGCAGAAGAGGCACCTGTTGCTGAAGCTGAAACTGTAGAAGCGGCAGTTGACGCTGCAGACGAGACGGCAGAAGAGGCTCCTGCAGAAGACGCGCCTGCAGAAGAAGCTACTGATGCAGAGGACGCGTCAGATGAGCCTGCGGATGAAGCTTCTGATGACGATGAGGAAGAAGCGAAGTAAGTATTTGGTAACGAATACAGACCCTTCGAATCAAAAGGCCCGCGAATGCGGGCCTTTTTTTTACTTAGCTTTCGGCACGTCCCACGATCAATTGTTCAACCACCGACGGATCGGCCAGTGTCGATGTGTCTCCGAGACTGTCGAGTTCGTTCTCCGCAATCTTTCGGAGGATGCGTCGCATAATTTTTCCCGAGCGGGTCTTTGGCAGTCCTGGCGCCCACTGAATAACGTCAGGCTTTGCAATAGGACCAATTTCTTTGACGCACAGTTGCACAAGCTCCGCTCGGAGTTCCGGACTATCTTCCACGCCGGTAACCGGCGTCACGTAGCAGTAGATGCCTTGGCCTTTGATTGGGTGCGGATAGCCAACCACGGCCGCCTCAGAAATATCGTTGTGTAATACAAGCGCGCTTTCCACTTCTGCTGTTCCCATTCGGTGGCCGGAAACATTTAAAACATCGTCAACGCGTCCGGTGATACGGAGGTAGCCATCAGCATCGCGAAGCGCAC
>JAYOAN010000018.1:0-18536 GCA_038104285.1 Halieaceae bacterium | reverse complement strand
GCAACGATTTCGTTGAACCGCCCTGAGGTGCGTAACGCACTTAATCGACAACTCATGGTCGATATCATCGCGATCGTCGAGACAGTGTCGGATCGTGAGGATATTCGCGCGGTGGTATTTTCGGCTGAGGGAACGGACTTCTCAGTGGGTGCTGACCTGAAAGAGGTCTCGGGTATGGAGCCGACAGGCTCGCTACTACGTGCTCGGCGAGACGCAGAACTCGGACGTAAGATGTTGACTGCGATTCGAAATATCCACCAGCCGACAATTTGTGCCATGCAGGGCATTGCCACAGGTGGAGGTGCTTGTATTGCCGCTGCCTGTGATTTCCGGCTTGCCACTCAAACTTCGCGTATTGGCCTCGGTGAAGTAAAGATGGGCATGAACTTGATGTGGAACGCAGTGCCTTTGTTTGTCGAGCTCGTGGGTCTATCGCGCGCCAAGCGACTCATCATGTCGGGCGATTTAGTGGGTGCGGAGACGTTAGAGGCCTGGGGCTTAGTTGATGAGGTCTGCAGCGAGACTGACCTCACAAGTTTGTCTGGGCAGTGGGCGCGCAAGTATGCTGACTTACCCCCCATCGCCGTACAGATGATCAAGCGCAGCGTTAATCAATACGCGCTCGCACTCAGCGAGGCGGTGATGCACATGGACGAGGATCAGTGGATCTTGGCGGCGCGGAGCGATGACTTTAAAGAATGCGTCACCGCTTTTGTTGAGAAGCGGCCAGCCAAGCCAACTGGTTTTTGAGCAGTAGTGAAAAAAGTGAAAGGTGGTGGACATGACTGAACGCGTTTTATCGGGTTATTGCGATCCAAGGTTCGCAGCCATCGAAGAACAGCTCTCAAAGGCAATCGTGAGCGGGTTTGATACCGGCGCATCTGTAGCCATCGAGTATCAAGGCGAGATGGTGGTTAATTTGTGGGGCGGCTACAAGGATCGACAAAAAACACAGCCATGGCTCGAAGACACGATCGTAAATGTTTTCTCCACCACGAAGGCGATAACCGCGACGTGTATTTTACAGCTCGTCGAGCGCGGAAAACTCGACCTGAACGCGCCAGTCTCTGATTACTGGCCCGAATACGGCTGTAACGGCAAGGAAGCGACAAAGGTGAGCGACTTTTTGTGCCACCGTGCGGCTATGCATGGGTTTCAGGGCGCTTTCCCGCAGTTTGATTATCGCGACTGGGACAAATGGGCGGAGACACTCGCAGTACAAGCCCCTTTCAGAACGCCAGGGACTACACAGGGATATCACGCCCTGACTTACGGCTGGCTCGTGGGTGAATTGATTCGCCGTGTCGATGGTCGAAGCACGGGAACCTATTTCCGTGAGGAGATCGCTCAGCCACTCGGCTTGGATTTTCACATTGGCTTGGATGACGACGCGATCGCGCGCTGTGGCGATATTTTGGTCGATCCTCAACCTAAACCCTGGGTACTGATGGCCCTGACGCTTGTGCCTGACCTGTTACTACCTGTGCAATTGCGCCACGTTAAAAAATTCCTTCGCATGGGCGATATGAAAGTGGCGTTCTCGTCGAAGGCGAGTTCACCAGATGGCATTGAGATGAATACAGAGGAGTGGCGCCAGGCGGAAATCCCCTCGGCGAATGGGCATGGAACGGCAGCTGCTTTAGCCAAGTTGTTTGGTGTGCTCAGTACCGGTGGCGAGCGCGATGGTCATAAAATCATGGACCCAGCGACGCTCAAACTTGCAACGACGCCGCTTTCTGAAGGCCCAGACACCGTTATTTTTGGTGCTCCGATCCGTTTCGGTGTGGGATACGACCTTGGGCTGGGGACAACCACAATTGGCTCAGCACCGCACCCAGATCGCTTGTTTGGACACTGCGGGGTGGGTGGAACAGTGGCGTTTGGTGATCCTGCGCACGGATTAGGCTACGGGTTCTTATGCAATCGTATGCACAATCCTAAAACGCTTTATCGAACGTCCAATCAGCTGACCAAAACACTGCTAGATATAGTGAGTTAAGCCGCTCAAAGGAACGATCAATCTCGAGTAATCAACTCGCTAAATAAGTTCGCGAAAGTTAACTCACATCACGAAAATTGGGTTTACGTTTCTCAATAAACGCACGGACGCCCTCTGAGACGTGGGGGAAGTCGAAGAGTACTCGTTGCGTCTCTTTCTCGTACTCCAATTGCTCGCTGAGGGTGTTGGACATCGCCCGATCATGAGCCTTCACCACGGCCTTAAGTCCAATTGTCGGCCCATCAGCGAGTCGGCCTGCAATTGCATGAGCTTCTACGAGTAGTTGATCAGCTGGCACGGTATCCCAAATGAGCCCCCATTCCTTTGCTGTAGAAGCAGGTAAGTCATCGCCCAAGAGCGCAAGGCCATTTGCGCGAGCGCGACCGATCAGATTAGGTAAGAACCACGAGGCGCCCATGTCGGGAATGATGCCGAGATTGGGGCCAAAGACGAGTTTAAACTTGGCAGTATCAGAAGCGATTGCGATATCGCCCGCTAGAGCTAAACCGACACCACCGCCCGCCGCGATACCGTTGATGGCTGTTACCACGGGCTTTGTCGATTGAGAGACGGCTTTCACGAGTGGGTTGAAACCTCTGTCCATACTGGCAGCCGTCGCCTCGCCGGCGGAAAGTCCCTTGGGTGAGGGCCAGCTCTTACTGTCGAGATCAGCGCCTGCACAGAACGCACGTCCCGCGCCTGTTATAACAATGGCACGTACGTCTTTGTTACTTCGGGCGTCAATTAGCGCCTGTAGTAACCCCAACGTGATCCTCTCGTTTAGGGAGTTTAGGACTTCGGGACGGTTGAGCGTGATGGTGAGCACGCCGTTATCGGCAAGTTCGGTTAACAGTGTGTCGGACATAGCTGCAGGACTCGTTATTTTTTTTGTTGATTCGTTATTGGTTCGCTGTCATTGGCTAATTAATCAGTCCATCCCACTGTAATCACCAAGCGCTCGCTGCGCCAGTTTCGAGACCGGTTAAATGCTGTATCAAGTTACACAGACTAATGAAAAATATAAAAACGGGTAATGCTTCCTAACCATACAGAATTTCAGCGCGCGGATTCAGCGCTTTTGTTATGGTCCGACCTCGCCATCCATTTCGGTCTGTTATGACAGCCTCCAACTTTTCATCGCTTCCTATAATCCCGCAGACGCTTGAGGCCCTGGAAAGTTTACGCTTTTCCAGCATGACCGCTGTACAGGCTGAAAGCCTACCCCTGATCCTTGCGCGGAAAGACGTCATCATTCAGGCCCAGACGGGCAGCGGAAAGACTGCGGCCTTTGGCATCGGTCTGCTCAATCATCTCAATCCGCGTTTTTTTGGTGTGCAGGCTCTGGTGATGTGTCCCACGCGTGAGCTTGCAGAACAGGTGGCTCAAACGATTAGGCAGTTAGCTAGCCGCATGCCGAATATCAAGACAGTGCTCTTGTGCGGAGGAAAACCCTTTGGCCCACAGCGAGACTCGTTGCGTCACGGCGCGCATATCGTGGTGGGCACGCCGGGACGAATTGAGGATCACCTCAAAAAGGGCAACTTAGTACTAAAGGGTGTCAAAACGTTCGTACTCGATGAAGCAGACCGCATGTTGGATATGGGTTTCGCTGAGGTCATGGCGAATATCACCCAACATCTACCAAAAGACAGGCAAACGATCCTGATGTCGGCAACCTTTCCTGACGATATCAAGCGAATAAGTCGATCGATACAAACTAACCCGATTCAAGTCACCGTTGATGACCAGCTAACGCACGACGACGATGTACTCGAGCAATTGTTCTTTGAGATAGGCAAGCATGAGCGTGAAACAGCCTTGCTCGCCGTTTTCGAGCATCATCGGCCAAGAAATGCGATGGTCTTCAGCAACACCAAAAAACAGTGCTCAGACGTGGCAAGCTTCCTGTGCGAGCACGACATTGAAGCTGTTGCTTTGCATGGCGATTTGGATCAGCGCGAGCGCGATCAGGTGCTATTACAGTTCGCTAATGGTTCCTGTCCGGTATTGGTTGCGAGTGACGTGGCGGCCAGAGGACTGGATATTCCCTCGCTTGAAATGGTTGTCAATGTTGATCTGCCGCGCGATGCGGACACCTACGTTCATCGAATTGGGCGGACGGGCCGAGCCGGCGAGAAGGGGAAGGCATTCAGTTTGGTAACGCCTGCTGACGCGCATCGTTTGCGTGTCATAGAGGATCACCTTCAGACCCCCTGTATTTGCGATGTGCTCGCCTCACTAGATCGAGATCCCAATTACGAACTCAAAGGCGATTTCGTAACTGTGCAACTCGACGCGGGTCGAAAACAAAAAGTTCGCCCCGGCGATATTTTAGGGGCGCTTACGGGCGATGCCGGTGTGCAGGGAGATCAAATTGGCAAGATCACAATTCTCGACTTCAGTAGCTTTGTGGCAATCCAACGGCCCGCACTTCGACAAACGATGAATTACCTCAGCGATGGAAAGGTAAAGGGACGCAAGATCAGGGCACGGCGACTAAGGTTGAAATAGCTGTGAACTCTAGCGAGCGTGATCTGGCTAAGCCCGCTTACAGGCTAGATCGGAAATAAAAAAGGCAGCTTACGCTGCCTTTTTATCAATTTGGCTCCGGCTGCTGGGCTCGAACCAGCGACCCAATGATTAACAGTCATTTGCTCTACCAACTGAGCTAAGCCGGAATAGTCTCTTTCGAGGACGCGGACTATACACGTCCAGATTTTCTTGCGTCAAGAAGAACAGAGCATACAAATCATAAAGACAATTCCGGTAAGCTATGGAGCTAACAAAAGCGAGCGTATTTGGATCGTGGCCAAACAATTTAGTCTTCAATCTTCATACCAACCTGCTGGCGATCAGCCCGGCGCGATAGAGCAGTTGGTAAATGGGATCGGTGCAGGACTCGCGTCACAGACACTTTTGGGTGTTACCGGGAGCGGTAAAACCTTCACCATGGCCAATGTGATTCAAAAGCTCCAGCGGCCAACGATTGTGATGGCGCACAACAAGACGCTCGCAGCGCAGCTCTATGGGGAATTCAAAGAGTTCTTCCCCAAAAACGCGGTCGAGTACTTTGTTTCGTACTACGACTACTACCAGCCAGAAGCTTATGTGCCCTCGTCGGATACGTTTATCGAGAAGGATGCGCAGGTAAATGACCATATCGAGCAAATGCGGCTGTCGGCGACGAAAGCCCTACTGGAGCGGCCCGATTGTCTTGTGGTTTCAACGGTGTCGTCTATCTACGGTCTGGGCGATCCGCAATCCTATTTCAAGATGATCATGCACCTTTCGCGGGGCGAGATAATTAATCAGCGTGGAATTCTTCGTCAGCTCGCCGAGTTGCAGTACACCCGCAATGACTTGGACTTCAAGCGTGGAACTTATCGCGTTCGGGGTGATGTTATCGATATCTTCCCTGCGGATTCTGATGAGCTCGCTATTCGCATCGAGCTTTTTGATGAGGAAATCGAAAACATCTGCAGCTTCGATCCTCTCACGGGCGCGGTAGAGGAGAAGCTACCTAGGGTCACTATTTTCCCCAAAACACACTACGTAGCCTCGAGAGACACGATGTTAGGTGCCGTTGATCTGATCGAGGAAGAACTCGAGATACGGGTAAAACAATTCAAGGACGCAGAGAAGCACCTCGAGGCCCAGCGGATAGCTCAGCGCACTCGTTATGACATCGAGATGATCCGTGAATTGGGTTATTGCCAGGGTATCGAGAACTACTCGCGCTACTTGTCGGGCCGCGCCCCGGGTGAGCCGCCACCAACGCTTTTTGAGTACCTGCCGGATAACGCGCTTATGATCATTGATGAGTCCCATGTCACTGTGCCGCAAATCGGCGGCATGTATCGCGGTGACCGATCGCGTAAAGAGACGCTGGTGGAATATGGATTCCGGTTACCCTCGGCGCTCGATAACCGGCCAATGAAATTTGAGGAGTGGGAAGCGATGTCTCCGCAGGCGATTTTTGTTTCCGCAACGCCTGGTAAGTATGAAAATGAGCACGCAGGTGCGACGGTAGAGCAAGTGGTGCGACCAACGGGTCTCGTTGACCCCGTCGTGGAAATTAGACCTGCGCGCACGCAGGTTGATGACCTTCTCGCTGAGATCCGAGAGACTACAGCCAAGGGCGATCGTGTATTGGTGACCACGCTGACAAAGCGTATGTCAGAAGATTTAACAGAATATCTCAACGAGCACGATGTGCGTGTTCGCTATCTCCACTCCGATATCGATACGGTTGAGCGCGTAGAGATCATTCGCGATCTTCGCTTAGGACACTTTGATGTGCTTGTTGGTATCAACCTCCTTCGGGAAGGTTTGGATATGCCGGAAGTGTCTTTGGTAACTATTCTCGATGCCGACAAGGAAGGTTTTCTGCGAAGCGATCGATCGCTGATTCAGACCATTGGTCGTGCGGCACGAAACCTCAACGGGCGCGCGATTTTATACGCGGACAACATGACGGGTTCGATGGAGCGAGCGATTAATGAGACCCAGCGGCGACGTGACAAGCAGCTGGCCTACAACGAAGAAAACGGTGTCGTACCAAAAGGTATCGAGAAATCGGTTCGCGATATCCTCGAGGGCGCACGGCGAATGCCCACTAAAGCACGCGGTACGCGTGACACAAAGGTCATAAATGACCGAGCGAGCTTCGCGCAGGATGTCATGAACATGACGCCAGCCGCTTTGTCGCGTAAATTGAGCGAGTTAGAAAATACGATGGCTGAGCACGCCAAGAATCTCGAATTCGAGGAGGCGGCTGCCGTCAGAGACCAGATCGCCGAACTCAAGCAGATTGCATTTGTTGGCGCATAGACAGAAAAATAAAGGAAGCGGGGGCCAGTTAGCTGGCGATTAAACACTATAAAGGAATTAATCCTTCCACTTGTGGCATTGCTGGTTCTGAATGCTTGTACCTTCACGACAGACGAAGAATACATCCGCGGCTTACAGGGGGTTAACGATCCTGGCTCAGGCGGTGGTATTCCCGGCTGCAAGGCGGCGACGGTGATCACCGCAGGCGCTGCAGGTACAGCTGCGGCACTTGTCTTCTCCGATATCCTGAAAGATTTAGCGGCGAGTCTTCTCGTCGTGGTACTCACTTTCCTCTTAGCTACTGCTGTTACGGTCGGTATGCTTTGGTACTACGCATGGCCGCTGTTCCTATCGCCCGTGGGAGGTGCAATAGTGCTCGGAGCTATGTTGTTGTTCTGGTACGACACCTAATCTTAAGAGACAGCACATTTAAGGTCGGCTGTATCATGACTTTGGCATGTGGATCAGTACTGCGATAGCACCGTTCAACAGCCCCGAGCCATACATCGTAAGATCGTATAGCGCGTTGAGTTCACCTGTTGGGTATGCAGCGAAAGGCATGCCAAACAATGAGACGGCGATGCTGGGTAAGAAGGTCCACCGCGCCTTCTCACTTCCTATGAGTAACAAAACTAGGCTTACCAGATAGCCGAGCGAACCAATCGCTGTGAGCGTATTTCCCCAGTTCGATGATGCTTCCGGCATCGGTGTCACGGTCGCAGCGGCAGCAAGCACGGCTATGGAGGCGATAACTAGAATCCTAATAAGCGTCAGATGCTGTTTCATTTGATGTGTTCCCCAAGTCTATTTTTATTATCGATTCACAATACCTCGCGCTTTCCGCAAATGCACCTGCATCAACAGACCAGCTCGTATTATGGACCCAAAGTCCAGAATCATTTTTTCAGTTGGCCGAGTCACTGACGCAAAGCACCTTGCAGCGGAATAAGGCGGTCGTGAGTTAGTCCACCCAGCAAAATAGATTTTCAGAATGATCAGCTGTCAAGTTATTTTTAGGATGGATATAGGAAATTGGGCTCAATCTGGGCTTGTGTCATCGATAGACTTCAAAGTCCTTTATAATGTGGTGACGCAGGGGTGTGGGTCCGTAGCCGCAGCCCACCATCACGTGGCATTTATGCCACATTAAAAACAGTGACATGACCATGTTCGAATTGTTCGATGCTTTGCTACTGGCGCGCATTCAATTTGCGTTTACGGTTGCCTTCCACATCATCTTTCCCGCTTTTTCGATTGGATTAGCCAGTTACCTCTTTGTACTGGAAGGGCTTTGGTTGTGGACGGGTAGAGATGTCTATCTGAGACTGTTCAAATACTGGTTGAAAGTATTCGCGATCGCTTTCGGAATGGGAGTGGTCTCAGGACTCGTGATGTCCTATCAGTTTGGTACCAACTGGAGCGTGTTCTCCGATTTAGCTGGACCTGTGATCGGCCCATTGATGGCGTACGAAGTCATGTCAGCCTTCTTCCTCGAAGCCGGCTTCTTGGGCATTATGCTGTTTGGTATGAATCGCGTGGGCAAGGGCTTGCACTTTGCTGCAACCGGCATGGTTGCGTTTGGAACCGTACTATCTGCCACTTGGATCCTTGCGGTGAACAGCTGGATGCACACACCTGCCGGTTATGAGATCAATGAAGTTGGGCAGTTCATCCCGGTCGATTGGCTTGCCGTTATTTTTAATCCCAGCTTCCCTTACCGTTTGGTCCATATGACACTCGCGGCTTATCTAACGACCGCGTTTGTCGTTGGTGCGACGGGTGCCTGGCATCTGCTGCGCGGTAGCCAGTCTAAAGACGCGAAGAAAATGTTGAGTATGGCAATGTGGATGGCCACTTTTGTGGCACCTCTACAAATTCTGGCTGGTGATTTCCATGGTCTGAACACGCTTGAGCATCAACCGATAAAAGTTGCTGCGATGGAAGGCCATTGGGAGCGTCAAAAGGGTGCGCCCTTTATCATCATCGGCTTCCCTGACGAAGAGACAGAATCTAACGGCTTTGAGCTCGAGATTCCTTACGCATCCGCTTTGATCTTGACGCATGATTTGGATGGTGAGACGCCCGGACTTAAGGATGTGCCGCCTGAAGAAAGACCACCGGTTGCGACCGTATTTTGGTCTTTCCGCGTCATGATCGGCATTGGCACACTCATGGCGCTGATTGGTGTCGTGTCCGTTTGGCTTCGATTCAAAGATCGGCTGTACAGTAGTCGGCCTTTCCTGCAGTGGGCGACCGTTATGGGACCCTCAGGATTTATCGCTGTCGTGGCGGGTTGGATTGTGACCGAGGTAGGTCGACAGCCTTACACGGTTTATGGTGTGTTGACGACCGCGCAATCTGCGTCGCCGATCGAGGCACCGGCTGTTGCAGGATCTCTTCTGGCCTTCATCGTCGTTTACTTTCTGTTGTTCGGTGCGGGCGTAATGTACATCTTGAGAATTCTCGCGACATCACCCAACAAAGACGAACTACCTTTGGGCCAACCCACAAGAGCTGCTGGCACAACTCCGGTAGCTTCTATGCTGAATGTCGGCGAGGTTGCACCGCAAAATGGGTGAGACGATTGATCTACCACTGATTTGGGCGGCTATCCTCAGTCTCGCGGTCTTCATTTACGTCGTATTGGACGGGTTTGATCTCGGGATAGGAATTCTATTTCCCTACCTTGAAAACGATACCCAGCGCGACGTGGCAATGAATACTGTGGCACCGGTTTGGGACGGCAACGAAACGTGGCTAATTCTCGGTGGCGGCGGTCTTTTTGCGGCATTTCCACTGGCCTATGCGATTGTAATGCCTGCGCTCTACGCACCGTTTATCGTGATGATGCTCGCGCTGGTGTTCCGCGGTGTGTCGTTTGAGTATCGTTGGCGTGATCCTGATCACCGCAAATGGTGGGACCGCAGTTTCCATTGGGGGTCGATTGTTGCGACCTTTATGCAAGGCATCGTTTTGGGGGCCTTCGTTCAAGGTATTGAAGTCGATGGTCGCGCGTATGGTGGTGGCTGGTGGGATTGGCTTACCCCATTTACCGTGATGTGCGGCTTCGCCTTGCTTGCGAGCTACTCGCTACTGGGCGCCGCTTGGTTGGTCATGAAGACCTCGGATGACCTCAGGGACATTGCTTATCGATATAGTTTCCGGATGGCGCTAGTGACGCTCGGATTCGCGGGTCTAGTCAGTATTTGGGTGCCGTTTCAGTCCCCACTCGTTTGGGATCGCTGGTTTACCACGCCCAACTTTTGGTACGTAGCGCCGATTCCCGCGCTGACCTTGTGGACCGCGGGCATTATGTTTAGCTCGATTCGCCGGCGGCGGGACTACCTTTTGTACCCGGCGGTGATTGTTCTCAACACACTCGGGTTCATTGGTCTGGGTGTCGGTCTCGCGCCCTATATCGTTCCGCACGCGGTCACGATCCACGAGGCAGCGGGCCCCGACGTAAGTCTTGGTTTCATGCTTGTAGGTGCTGGGCTCCTCTTGCCCGTCATTTTGCTCTACACGGGCTATTCGTATTACATTTTTCGCGGCAAGGTCACAGCAGAAAATGGCTACCACTGAAACAAAACCCAGTTGGCGTAGCCGCCTGCTCTGGTTTGTTGGTATATGGGCGGCAAGCGTCTTGTTTATGAGTGTGGTTGCTTTCCTTCTTCGCGCGATTCTGTTGCCCTGAACAGTCTTTGGGTGCGAGGCCAAGGCGTCGGGTGAAATACCCCGCTAAATCAAGGCTTCAGCCTTGTTATCCCTGCCGCTTCACTATAAAATCGCCGCCCTATTTTGGGTGGTGAGTGCGTCTTTCATTGAAGACATGAGTCGCTGCACCAAAACCCGCGTGTGGAGAGAGTCAGTATCAAGAACGATAGCAAGAGCAAAAAAGCTCTGACGAACGAGCAAATCGAAGCACCAATGGTGCGCTTAATCGAAGCCGATGGTACTCAGGTGGGTATCGTGTCGAACGCTGAGGCGATGGATAAGGCTGAGGCAGCGGAGATGGATCTGGTCATGATGGCAGACGGTGAAACGCCCGTTTGTAAAATCATGGACTACGGTAAGCATATCTTCGAAGCTAAGAAGCAAAAGGCAGCTCAGAAGAAGAAAGCGAAGCGCACACAGATTAAAGAAATGAAATTTCGCCCGGGTACCGATGAGGGCGACTATCAGGTCAAGCTACGAAATTTGACCCGATTCTTGGAAAACGGTGATAAAGCCAAAGTAACGCTTCGCTATCGCGGTCGTGAAATGGCACACCAAGAGCTCGGAATGGAAATTCTCAAACGCGTTGAGAGTGACCTAAGCGAGTTGGGAGCAGTTGAGCAGTTTCCGAAAATGGAAGGTCGTCAGTTGACGATGGTGATTGCGCCCAAGAAACGAGGGTAGTGGCCCGTGAATGCCCTATACCTCGGTTGATGAAACACTCGAGCAGTTCGCTGTAAGAGCCCAAGTAGGAGTATCTAAGATGCCTAAAGCAAAAATTCACAGTGGTGCCGCTAAGCGGTTCAAGAAGACGGCCAGTGGTTACAAGCGCAAGAGCGCTTACAAGAGCCACATCCTGACGAAAATGACGACTAAGCGTAAGCGTCAGCTTCGAGGCACATCCATGATTCACAAGTCCGACGTGGTACTCGTGGATCGTATGTTGCGCGCCAAGTAATCGTTAACCAGTTAGGAGATAAGACATGCCTCGTGTAAAGCGTGGTGTCACGGCTCACCGTCGACACAAGAAAATTTTGAAGCAAGCGAAAGGTTACTACGGCGCACGTTCACGTGTTTTTCGCGTAGCCAAGCAAGCAGTAACAAAAGCGGGTCAGTATGCTTACCGCGACCGTCGTCAGCGCAAGCGTCAGTTCCGCGCGCTCTGGATTACGCGTATCAACGCGCAGTCTCGTGCTAACGGAATGACCTACAGCCGACTCATCAACGGTCTCAAGCGTGCTGAGATAGCACTCGATCGTCGTGTATTGGCTGATCTTGCCGTTCACGATAAGCCGGCTTTCGCAGCGGTAGTGGAGCGTGCAAAAGGTGCCCTCGCGGCTTAATCGCATTTTCGGACTACCCATTCAGAACTGGTAGAACGAACAATTGAAAGGAGGCTACGGCCTCCTTTTTTGAATGAGTGGAGCTAGCGCAACATGCAGTCACTGGAAGATATCAAGGCAGAAGCAGCAGCAGCGATCGAGGCTGCGGCTGATGTTGCGGCCCTCGAGGAGCTGCGTGTCAGCTATCTCGGGAAGAAAGGCGCACTGACAGGCTTGCTTAAAGGCCTAGGGCAGCTCTCCGCCGAAGAGCGACCTAAGGCAGGCGCCGAGATTAACGCCGTTAAGCAAGTGCTTAACGAGCAACTAAACGCGCGCACAGAATCATTACAAAGCGAAGCGCTGACGGCTCAGCTCGCAGCTGAAGCCATTGATGTGACGCTTCCTGGTCGTCGTGCCGAAGCGGGCGCTTTACACCCGATCACTCGCACAATTCAGCGCATGGAAACATTCTTCGCCTCGATGGGGTTCGACGTTGTCGAGGGGCCAGAAATTGAAGACGACTATCACAATTTCGAGGCGCTCAATATTCCTGCGCATCACCCGGCGCGCGCCATGCACGACACGTTCTATGTTGACGATACGCATGTCCTGAGAACCCACACATCAGGCGTACAGGTGCGCACGATGGAGACACAGTCGCCGCCCATTCGTGTGATTTGCCCGGGCCGCGTCTATCGCTGCGACTCCGATTTAACACACTCACCCATGTTTCATCAGGTTGAGGGCTTGCTGATTGATGAGACCTCTAACTTCGGTCATCTCAAAGGACTCTTGGAAGACTTTCTTCAGGCGTTTTTTGAGCGAGATGACTTGTCAGTTAGGCTGCGTCCGTCGTACTTCCCGTTTACGGAACCGTCTGCTGAAGTCGATATTCAGTGCGTGAAGTGCTCTGGCGAGGGCTGTCGCGTTTGCTCGCACACCGGTTGGATTGAGGTTCTGGGTTGCGGCATGGTTAATCCCAAGGTGCTCGAGATGAGCGGTATAGACCCCGACAAGTATCGTGGCTTCGCCTTCGGCATGGGGGTCGAGCGTTTATCGATGCTTCGCTATGGAATCGGCGATTTGCGCCTCAATTTTGATAACGACTTGCGCTTCCTAGCGCAGTTTATGTGAGTTAGCACAATGATTATTTCCGAGCAGTGGCTCCGCACTTGGGTTGATCTCAACGCAACGACGGAAGCGCTTAGCCACAAGTTAACGATGGTCGGTCTCGAGGTGGACAGCATCGACGCTGCAGCCGAGGCTTTCTCGGGTGTCGTCGTCGCTGAAATTATCAGTGCAGAGCAGCACCCCGATGCCGACAAGTTACGCGTATGCACGGTCAACGCAGGTGATGAAACGGTCCAAATTGTCTGCGGTGCACCGAATGCCCGTACAGGACTCATTGCACCACTGGCCCGCGTAGGTGCCGTCCTACCCGGTGGCTTCAAAATCAAGAAAGCGAAGCTGCGCGGCGTTGAGTCTCAGGGGATGCTGTGTGCAGGCGCGGAACTCACTATTTCCGAAGATAACGATGGCTTGATGGAGCTGCCAGCAGACGCACCCGTTGGTATGGATATCCGTGAATACCTAAGCCTCGACGATAAGGTTATCGAGCTTGGCCTGACACCCAATCGCGCCGACTGTCTCAGTATTCGCGGCGTTGCACGCGACGTCGCGGTCGCATTCGATGAGGCATTCAATGAGCCAGCGATTGAATCCGTATCGGCAGTTATTGATGATGAATTCCCGGTCGCGATCGAGGCGACGGCGAAGTGTCCTCGCTACCTTGGTCGGGTTATCAAGAATGTTGACCTGTCTCGTCCCACACCCGATTACATGCGCGAGCGACTGGAGCGCGCTGGACTGCGCTCAATCGATGCGGCGGTAGACGTCACGAACTACGTACTTTTGGAGTTGGGGCAGCCGCTTCATGCGTTTGACCTCGATCAACTGAGTGGCGGTATCGTTGTGCGGGAGTGCTCAGATGGAGAGACGCTGACACTGTTGGACGGCACTGAACAAACGCTCCAACCCGGCACATTGGTTATTGCAGACCACGACAAGCCACTTGCGATGGCGGGCATCATGGGCGGTGAGGTCAGCGGCGTCAGCGACGCAACCACCAATCTGTTCCTCGAGAGCGCCTTTTTCACGCCTGAACTGATGGCAGGTCGCGCACGGTCTTACGGCCTTCATACCGATGCGTCACATCGTTACGAGCGCGGTGTGGATTTCCAACTGCAGCGTCAGGCAATGGAACGTGCGACCCAGCTCTTCTTGGATGCCGTTGGTGGAGAGCCTGGTCCGATTACCGAAGTTGTGGCGGAGGCAGATTTGCCAATCAACGAGCCAGTGCTGCTCCGCGAGTCATCAATCGAGAAGCTCCTGGGTATAGCGATCGACCGAGTGACGGTCGAGCGCATTCTCGAAGGGCTCGGATTTTGGGTCGTCACACATGAGCACGGCTGGCTATGTACCGCACCGAGCTGGCGTTTCGATATGGGGCTCGAGGTCGATTTGATCGAAGAACTCGCGCGCATCATTGGCTATGACGCAGTACCTTCACAGCGTATTACTGCTGACCTCATTCCCACACCCGTGCCCGAAACGCGGCGCCTCCTGCGTAACGCTAAGAATGAATTAGTCGCGCGCGGTTACTTTGAAGCCGTGACCTTCAGTTTTGTTGCACCAGAGATACAAGCCTATTTTGACCCGGAGCTGGCCCCAGTACCGCTTCGCAACCCCATCTCTGCTGATTTGGCAGTGATGCGCACCAGCTTGATACCGGGATTGGTCAAGGCGATTGCTCATAACACCAGTCGTCAGCAAAGCCGGGTGCGCCTATTCGAGACGGGCCTTAAGTTTTTGCCGGCAGAGCATACGGAGCAGGTACCTATGATGGCGCTTGCCCTGTCGGGTTTGAGAGACGCCGAGGACTGGTCTAGCGAGAAGGTAGCGGCTGATTTCTACGATCTGAAAGGCACGGTTGAGGCGCTACTGGCAAATCTTGCTGGGCGTATTACGTTTGAGCCGCGGGTCTATCCGGGGCTTCACGACAGTCAGAGCGCAGCAATTTTGTTAGACGGTCAAGAAGTCGGACGCATGGGCGCGATTCATCCGTCCGTCCGAAAGGCGATGGGTGTTCCGGCGAACACCGTTGTTGCTGAGCTTGAGCAGTCCGTTGTCACTGAATTGGCTATGCCTGCCTATCAAGATATTTCCAAGTACCCTGAAACCCGTCGAGATCTTGCGTTGGTGGCGGATAAGGCGATTTCGTCCGGTGAGGTTATGTCGCTTGTACGAGGTGCGGCAGGATCACTCATGACCAAGCTTGATCTGTTTGATGTCTACGAGGGCGCAGGTTTGCCCGAGGGCAAGAAAAGTCTCGCGATTGGTTTGACATTCCAAGATCAAAGTCGCACCCTCGATGAGTCAGAGGTTGCGAGTGCGGTCGACAAAGTGCTTGAGACCCTGAAGTCCAAATTAGATATCGAATTGCGAAGCTAAAAATAACATGTCCGCATTAACGAAATCAGAGATGGCCGATAAGCTTTTTGAAGAGCTGGGTTTCAATAAGCGCGAAGCGAAAGAACTGGTAGAGCAGTTCTTCGAAGAAATCCGTATTTGCCTCGAAAATAATGAGCAAGTAAAGCTGTCGGGCTTTGGGAACTTTGATTTACGCGATAAAGCTACGCGACCCGGTCGTAACCCAAAGACGGGCGAGGAAGTCGCCATCTCTGCCAGACGTGTTGTGACCTTTAAGCCAGGACAAAAGCTGCGCGCACGCGTAGATAAGATGCAGGGCGATGCTTGAGCCGACGCATAACAATGAATTACCACCGATTCCCGGGAAGCGTTATTTCACCATTGGTGAAGTGAGTACGCTTTGCGCAGTGAAGCCTCACGTTCTTCGTTATTGGGAAGCTGAGTTTCCACAGTTAAAGCCCGTAAAGCGTCGCGGTAATCGTCGCTACTACCGCCGCGGTGACGTCGAGTTAGTCCGAGCAATTAGAGGCCTCCTTTACGAAGAGGGCTACACCATTGGTGGTGCACGTCAGCGGTTGACCAGCGAAGACGGGCCCAGCCCCGTGGAGTTAATGGCGTCTATCAAGGACTGTTTAGGTGATCTTGAGAAGGCGCGCAGCCTTCTGGTTAGAGATCAGGATTAAGCCTGACCTTCTCGCTAGCCATCCTTGGAGCAGGAGGCGTTTTTCTTGCCCTTGAGTGCAGCCCCACTGGCGATACCAAGATAGGTATTAAACGCAAAGTCTAATCAACAGCACTCTCGAACTTAAGTGGTTTTCCTGCGGTGGTTGTTTCGACAAGCTCGCCTCGATCCAGAGCGACCTGACCACTGACTAGGACAAACGCCACACCCGTACTCGTAGGAAGTCCGTTCGTGAAATTTGCATTGTCAGTCACCGTTTTTGGGTCGAAAAGCGTGAGATCGGCAATCATTCCTTCCTGAATCCGACCTCGCTCCTGCATTGCCTTTAGGCCTGTATTTCCGAGGAAGACCGCGGCGTTGGTGGATAACGCTGCAATCATGTTCAACATATCGAGTTCATTCTCCCGCGCCAGTCGCAAGGACTTTGCACGTGTTCCCGCGCGGCGCGGGTGCGTATTGGGAAGTTCCGCATGCTCAGCATCCCAATTACCAAAGACCGGCATACCATCGCTCGCAATAGCGACCCCTTTCAGCTGCAGCCACTGAATGATTTCGTCGGCACTCGATTTATAGATAATCACGGCCCGTACGGGATCCGATTCAACTAGCTCGAGATAGTCTTGCTTCGAAAGGAAGCGATTTAGTGCGGGGTCGTACAAGCGCTCCTCGTACTTCCAACCCAGTTTGTCCTCGAGTATCTCTGGTCGAAAAAACACCGCATTGATTGATGTTGAGCCTGCTTCATAGGGATACACATCACCCCAGACATTCATGCCTTGCGAACGAAGGTTTGTTAGCAATGTCTGTACTTGCTCCCATCCTGCGTTGTTAAAATGGTTAATGCAGGCCGGCGCCTTCAAGGCGACAGCATTTGCAAGTATCTCTTGCGCTCCGGTCACCTCGTCAGTGATGTTACCGGGTGTATGGCGCAGGTGCACACAGGCCTGACGCCCATAGCTTGCAGCGAGTGACTGAATTTCAAAGACCTCAGGCGCGGATAAGGCAGGCATGTAGCCAAGTGTAATGCCTACCCCGACAGCGCCTGCTTTGAGTCCCGCTTCAATGGCCTCAAGGACAGCTTCTTGCTCCTCACTCGACGCAGAGGTCTCCGCCCAACCGGTTCCGCCACCACGGGAAATATAGGCATCTGTCGTATCCGTCGCGGTGTTGCCGTCGATCACATGCGCACGGGCGAGCTCAACGCTCGATGCGGTCCCAAAATTGATGCGGGCCTTACCCTTGCGGGCCTCATACCAGTCGGCGATTCGTGGGCCAAAGGAACCGAACTCTAAATCCAGTGCGGAGGTAAGACCGTCTTTGAGACCGATCTCATAGCAAGTTTGGCTTGGGCAGTGCCAGTGGTAGTCGATAAAGCCCGGTGCAACGATCAACCCAGAAGCGTCAATGCTTGTCTCAGCTTCCAAAGGTGTCTTGCTGATGTTGACAATACGGTCACCCTTGATTCCGACATGCCGAATCGCATCAAGCCCGGTCAAAGGATCTATAACGCGCCCATGGTTAATGACGGTGTCATAGAGCGGGGCGGCATGGCTGATGGAGGCGGATAGGAACAGTGAAACCGTTAGTACTCTAAACATGAGATCTCCAGCGATAGTTATTTTTGTAGTCGCGCTATTGCCACTACCAGAGCCGACACTAAAGCAGACCATGTGCGTCACCATGGCAGATATTGGGTAGCGTCTTGGTTAATATTAAGTCGTCAGATGGGTGTTTCATATCGCCAATCGATGATTCCCTATCGTCGGGAATACCCGTATACTTCGCCACCTTCGGGGCGTAGCGCAGTCTGGTAGCGCACCACACTGGGGGTGTGGTGGTCGCAGGTTCAAATCCTGCCGTCCCGACCACTTTCCGCGCACCAAACTAGCTTGGCTTTAGCGCTCTTTCTTCGAACTTGTCACCACACCATCTGGCGCGCGTCCAGGTGCTTAGCTTCCTAGACTTTTTCGTAATTCTGCCGTTCGAATGCTGTTACCCATGCCTATAAGCTAGACTAGAACGCGCTTAGTTATTTTGCCTCGGGGAGAGTGATGGCTATCAATTGGGAGCCCAGTGAATTTGATAAGACTTTTGTCGTGTCGGGTACGCTCTCAGTAGCGACAGCATCGGGCGAGCGGGTACTGGGGTATCCAAAGTCTGTTTCGGTCTCGGCCAGTGATCCGCAAAGCGCAAAAGCGAAAGTACGAGCAATGCTTCTGTCTAAAGAGGGCATGGCTGAGGGTGACGTTAGTCAAGATCAGCTCAAGGTGTCGATACAATCTAATTAATCAGCGCGACGTACCTTTCAGCTCTGATAGGTATCCAGCATCGACTCAGTTGATGTTAGAGAGACAGGAGCATCCAGCTTCCCATACCCATCATCATCAGGTTCTCGGTCAGCGAGATGAAGCCGAGCGGTACATTACTGTCACCGCCAACACAGGCGCATTTCAGGTCGCGCTTGTCGATATAGACGGCTTTAAACACTGAAACGGCTCCG
>JAYOAN010000157.1:1948-3576 GCA_038104285.1 Halieaceae bacterium | reverse complement strand
CAATGGTCTATCACACTGAATGTGTGGCGAGAGCTCGCCCTCGTTCAATGATCGTCTCGGATCTGCCGTTTATGACCTATTCATCGCCGGATGTGGCACTTTCTGCCAGTATGGAGCTGATGCAAAAAGGTGCTCAGATGGTAAAGCTTGAGGGCGGTACATGGCTCAGTGAGACCATTCACCAGCTGGTACAACGAGGAATCCCTGTTTGTGCACACCTCGGATTAACACCTCAATCCGTTAACGTCTTTGGTGGCTATCGCGTGATGGGGCGAACACCTAAAGAGGCTAAATCGATACTTGCGGATGCGGTAGAAATTCAGGATGCGGGGGCTAGCATTCTACTGCTCGAATGCGTGCCCGAAGAGCTCGCAGCAGATATTTCATCTAAACTCGATATCCCGGTGATCGGTATTGGGGCAGGTGCGGGCACAGATGCGCAAGTCCTCGTTTTACATGACTTACTTGGACTCACAGAAAAGCCTGCGAAGTTCGTGCAGAACTTCATGACAGAGGCCGATACCGTACAAGACGCAATAGCCGGCTTTGTTAACGCGGTCAAGGGTGGAATCTACCCGCAGTCAGAGCACACTTACCGTTAAATGGAAATTCTCGACAGCATCGAGACGATGCAGGCGTGGCGCAGGTCACTCCAAAATGACGTCCGTGTGGGTTTCGCGCCAACCATGGGCAATCTGCACGCCGGGCATATCTCGCTGGTTGAGCAAGCCGCAATCGACAGCGACATTGTCGTTGCATCCATTTTTGTAAACCCCATGCAATTTGGTGCGAACGAGGACCTCGACGCCTACCCACGAACCATGGCTGCTGACCTCGAGAAACTCAAGGCGGCAGGAACTGCAGCGGTGTTCACCCCAACGATCGATGATATCTATCCAGAGGGTGTCGATCACCACACGTCGGTCGTGGTCCCGGGACTCACTGATGTTCTGTGCGGCGCATCACGAGAAGGACACTTCAAAGGTGTGACAACAGTGGTCAACAAACTTTTCGGGGCAGTACGTCCGGATGTCGCTGTATTTGGTGCAAAGGATCTTCAACAAGTTCTCGTTATTAAGAAAATGGTTCGCGATCTCCTGATACCGACAGAGGTCGTCACCGTGTCTACGATGCGCGAGCCGGATGGGCTCGCGATGAGCTCTAGAAACGGCTACTTAACGCCGGCTGAACGTCAACGTGCACCGCACTTCTCGCAGGCCTTGGCTGATTGTGCTGAGGCAATCGCAAACGATAACAACGCCGTTACAGCATCGCTTGGCGCTGCGCATGATGCCCTAACCGCTCATGGGTTTAAGGTTGATTACCTTGAGGCGCGAAAGACGTTTGATCTCTCAGTCGCGACGAGCGTCGACGAAGAGATCGCACTGTTTGGTGCGGTTTATCTGGGTAAGACGCGGCTCATTGATAACCGCGTAATATCTCCATCCTAAAAGGCCTCACCTCTGTAGCGCCCCAGCCAAGAGACTGTTCAAGCTACTGTCGATACCAACTTATTTCCCATCGCCCGGCTCATGAAGAAAATCGAGTAACTCCTGAACTTCACTTGGTGGAGCTTTGGTCATACGACTTACGATGAAGGCCACTGTGAAATTCACCGCCGCGCCGAC
>JAYOAN010000157.1:0-1848 GCA_038104285.1 Halieaceae bacterium | reverse complement strand
AGGTCCTCGACCTTCAATAATCCCGTTTGCTCCCAGTTTTCAAACCAGGCGGGTTTGTCCTCAATAAGGAGCGCCTGACCATCTGATGCCTGCATGGTGTCAACGATATTTAACCTAGCCATTGCCGCAATGGCGGGTGCCGTGGTGTAAAGAATTGCGATAAATACCAGCGCCCAACCAGCAGACCGACGAGCGGCCGCCACACTTGGGACAGTAAAGAATCGAATAATGACATGGGGCAGTCCGGCCGTTCCGATCATGAGTGAGGCGGTAAACGCCACCATGTTCAAGGTGCTGCCGCGAAGCGTTGTCGTGTACTCCTGAAAGCCCAAATCCACCAGAATCAAATCGAGCTTATCCAGCAGGTACATATCACTACCTGCAAGCGTCGATCCCAACCCTAACTGTGGCAGTGGGCTCCCTGTGAGCTGTAGACTGATGAAAATCGCGGGAATGGTATAGGCCGTAATGAGCACCACATATTGCGCAATTTGCGTGTAGGTAATGCCCTTCATTCCGCCCAAGACAGCGTAGAAGAACACGATCAGCATGCCGATACCCAGGCCTGTTTCGTAGTCGGTTTCTAGGAACCGTGAGAATGCAACGCCGACACCTTTCATTTGACCGATGACATAGGTCACCGAACAAAGAATCAGGCAGATGACAGCAACGACCCGAGCCGTGTCTGAGTAATAGCGCTCCCCGATAAAGTCAGGGACTGTGTACTTCCCATATTTCCGCAGGTACGGCGCTATCAACAGTGCAAGTAGTACATAACCGCCGGTCCAGCCCATGAGGAACACAGAGCCGCCGTAGCCGTTGTAAGACAGCGCGATCAGACCCGCCATGGAAATGAAGGAGGCAGCGGACATCCAGTCAGCTGCGGTAGCCATACCGTTTGCGATGGGATGCACACCGCCGTCTGCTACGTAGAAATCTTTGGTTGAGGAGGCGCGGGTTGCGATCGCAATACCGATATACAGTGCGAACGTAAAGCCAACGACGAGGTAGGTTAATACAGTAAGACTCATTGCTCAGGCCCCTCCCCGCGTTCACGATATTCACGTTCCAATCGGCTCATCGCGGCCGCGAAATAGAAGATGAGTGCAATAAAAACAAAGATTGAGCCCTGCTGTGCAAACCAGAATCCCAGCTTGTATCCGCCTAAACGAATCTCATTGAGTGGCTCAACCAAGAGGATGCCGAAGCCAAAGCTAACAACAAACCAGATCACCAGTAGTTTCAGCATCAATCCTCGTACCTGTGCTGAAAAATGCGCTCTCCGCGCGTTTTTATTATCGACCTCAGCCATTCGTTGGACATCTCCCTTTTCCAAACGCATTTAGTTCCACTGCTGGAATACATACGGCATTATTGAGTGTATAGCTGCTATGTGTCGCAGCCGCGCACAGATAAAACCATAAGGATCCAGTGCATGTCTAACGAGGCGATTTATCCCGTTCCCGCAAATTTTGCTGACGCCCACATCACACCAGAAAAATACCAAGAGATGTATCGGCAGTCGCTCGATGATCCAGACACTTTCTGGAGTGGTCAGGCATCGGAGTTTCTCACCTGGGACACGCCATGGGACACCGTTTGTGAGAGTGATTTATCGAAGGGGCACGCGCGCTGGTTTGATGGCGGTAAGCTAAACGCTTCGGTTAACTGCATCGATCGTCATCTCCCCGAGAGAGCGAACCAAACCGCGATCCTATGGGAGGGAGACGACCCTAGCGAACATAAACACATAACCTATCAAGACCTCAAAGACGAGGTATGTCGTCTCGCTAACGTCATGCATGACCGCGGGGTGCGCGCGGGTGACCGTGTTTGTATCTACATGCC
>JAYOAN010000156.1:0-3599 GCA_038104285.1 Halieaceae bacterium | reverse complement strand
GATTCCCCCTCATTATGACGACCGGCCGTATCCTGAGTCAGTACAACGTGGGCGCACAAACGCGCCGCACCGAGAACTCAGCTTGGCATGACGAGGATGTTTTGGAGATTCATCCAGAGGATGCGCAGGAGCGGGGCATTTCCGAGGGAGACTGGGTAGGTATATCGAGTCGAATTGGCGATACAGTGCTTCGCGCTAAATTGTCGCAGCGCGTTCGTCCTGGTGTGGTTTACACGACCTTCCACCACCCCGTGTCAGGTGCCAACGTCATCACAACGGATAACTCTGACTGGGCGACAAACTGTCCCGAATACAAGGTGACGGCCGTACAGGTGACACGCGTATCTCAGCCATCGGAGTGGCAGGAGCGTCAGAAGTCCTTCGACCGCAAGCAAAAGCAATTTGTGAAGGAAGCCGTCGTTGGCTGATCATGGTCCTTCGGATTCGGCTGTCTTAGTTACCCGGACGCTATCAAGCGATACAGGTTCGGTTGAGACAGCTGACCTTGTCGTTTGTGAAGTTCCTGTGGCGCTTTCATTTAATGGCATCTCCTATGCAGTGATGATGGCGACACCCGCTGACCTTGAGGATTTCATAAGAGGGTTTTCTATTGGCGAGGGTATTGTCAGCGCTTCCTCTGCGATCTATGACATCGAGATAACTCAAGCCGCTGGTGGGATTGATGTAAATGCCTCGGTGTCAAACGAGACCGCGTTTAAATTAAAGGATCGCAGGCGCTCGATGGCAGGTCCAAGTGGTTGCGGACTCTGCGGTATCGAGTCGATTGAACAGTTGAGTCGCGACATAAAGCCGGTGTTCCCGGATGAGTCAGATCCTCAGGTGCCATCAGAGGCGGCCTTGAACCGAGCACTTGCGGGGCTTCGTCCCTTGCAAGCTATCTCGCGGCAGACAGGCGGTGCACATGCAGCAGCTTGGTGCTCCCCCAATGGCGATATTCTCGCTCTGAGAGAGGATGTTGGGCGCCACAATGCGCTGGATAAGATTCTCGGCTGGCGTGCGTTGAATCCCAGCGAGGGCTTTGTTCTCGTCAGCAGTCGCGCTAGTTTTGAAATGGTGAGTAAGGCTGCTTCGGCAGGCGTTTCGGTCTTGGTGGCGGTGTCGGCACCGACGTCAGCGGCAATCGACACGGCAAAACAAGCTGGAATCTGCCTGATCGCATTTGCAACAGAAGGTAGGTCTGCGCGCTACTCCTGAGTACGTAATTTATAAGCGGTTTATTTTTGTGCGGGTCAGTTTTGAGACAGCAACGCGCTGAATCTCATCATTGACGCGTTATCGCGACTTGATCCGTCTGTTTCGTCCCTGAATCAAATCGTTGGCTGTTGTTAAAAGTAACCCGATGGACTGTCACTCCATGGTCATTGTGGCAGCGCCGCGGTATACCCTTCAGCGACTAGTGGTCAGTCGCTCGATTCGCCTTTTGCGTCGCCGCATCAAAGCGCTGGTTTTTTAGAAACGGCGCGATGAGCTGTCCCATCATTGTCATGGGGTAATCAGGAGACCCACCGATTCCGATATCGTCATTGGGCCGCTCACCCTTCACCTTGTGGAAGGTGCCAAACACAATATCCCAGACAATGAACTCACCACCGTAATTACAGTCGCCAATCGCCTTGTTGGGGTAGTGGTGATAGCGATGGTTATCACCGATGGAAAATATGTACTCCCAGAAGCCCAGTTTCAGGTCGATATTTGAGTGCTGGAAAATGCCGATACTGAGTTGCATGAATATGGCCACCATGACAATTTCAGCGGACGGCTGAAGCAAAGCGAATGGGGCCGCAAACAAGATGGCTTGGACAATGACTTCTACCGGATGACTGCGGATACCGTTCATCCAATAGAGACGTTTAACCGAGTGGTGTGTTGCGTGAAAGCGCCAGAGAAATGCATTCTCGTGGAGGGCACGGTGCAACCAATATCTGAAAAAGTCCTTGATCAAAATAAACAGCATGACTTGAATCGCACCGGGGAGCTCGTCTGGCCATAGCGAGTGTCCGTAAGGTTCTAGGAACTCAACGAGTGAGACCAGAAATAGCAACTGAATGAGATATTTCGCAAAGCCATTCCAGAACGCATTCGATATGAACATCATGATGTCTACCGTCATGTCGTTTCCGCCTTCGAGCCAGTTTCGACTGAACGGCATAAGGCGTTCGAGCGGTGCCGCAAAAAGCCCGTAGACAACGGGTATCAGCGCGAGGGTGCCGATAGAGGTGATAGAAGCGCCTTGTTCAGTGGCTTCGAAACCCAACCACATAGAGACAATGAGCGTCACTGGAAATAGCGCGTGTGAAATAACTTCCCTGAGGAATGTGCCTTCCAATTTGTACGACAATCGGTCGAGTTGTCGGAGCGCTGCGTTGAGTGGTGTGACCAGCAGATAGTGGCCAAGCTCTTCAATCAGATTAAGCGGGGCACCCATCCATCGCTCGATGAAAGAGGCTGATGCTTCTTCAGGGGGTAAGGTTTGATTTCGCATTAAATAGCTCAGATCTAATTATTGTTTTTCCTGGCGCGCGCTGCACAAGTGCCTTACGCGTTCCGTGTCCAGACGATTCATTGTGCCCTTTGGTGGTGAGGAGTGTAACGGGTTTTGTGATCCGGCGTGTATCGCTCGAGTATCGCGATTTCCCTACATGAGGTATTTGCTTGTGAGGGGATACAGCCAGCCTCACCTCAAACTGAAGTTTGTGGTACAACCTCACTACACACTGGTGCGTTTACTTCTTTATTCGTTATGACAGCAGTAACCCAAATATCCGATGGTCGTCGCCAGCGCACTGAGCGCAGTCGCAAAGCGATGATTGACGCTGCTTTGGCGTTGATCCAAGAGGGTAATTTCGCGCCCACAGCGCGTGAAATTGCGGAGCGAGCGGGCGTGGGAATTAGGTCGTTCTTCCGACAATTTGAGGATATGGATAGTCTGTTCCTCGCGGTCGACGCGCAAATTTCAGCGTCGGTCGTTGATAGTTTTCTCAACCGTGGTGAGCGAAACGGGACTCTTGAAGAGCGCCTGGCGTCATTGGTTACAACTTACACGGATGCGTTTGAGACACACAGAAATCTCCTGGTCGCAACGAAATCGCTAAGGTGGAGTTCACAAGTACTCAAGGACAATTACGCGCGCTATCAACAACAGTCTCTTAACAATAAAGAGACGTGGATTCCTGAATTTAAAGCGCTTTCAGACGAGGGGCGGCAATTAGCCGACGCCTACTTGTCCTTTGAGATGTGGCATCGCATTCGTGAGATTCAAGGACTTTCAGTCCCAGACGCGCGGGCGGTTATCCTGACCGCATTTCAGAAATTGATCTGACGCTACAGCTTTGACATCTCACCCTCTGATACCAACCACAGCTGGTTATTGATATGGCAGTCCGTGTGCCATATGTTGATAGGTAATTGCACGGGTATCGATTTGCGCGCTGGTAATTAGCAAAAGAAGCATTCACACATAGCCAGTGGCTCATATTTTACGGGGGATTTATGTCGCAACAATTTAAAGAGCAGGGTGGTGCAGCCACCATGGACCCAACGCCCTTACAACGTTGGCTAACCTCTCGAATCGCAATGCT
>JAYOAN010000017.1:4665-18726 GCA_038104285.1 Halieaceae bacterium | reverse complement strand
AATACGTTCCTCGCCATGTTCGTCGTGCTCCTCACCCTCGTGGTCCTCGGCTTCAAGCGCCCCACCTTCGTGCTCTTCTTCATGTCCACCATGCTCACCGTGGAATGGAATGCCATAGGTAGAGCTGAGTTCCTGATAGGACGCACCAACATAACCCCAGTCGCCGGTTCGAGAGAGGCCAAAGCGATGTGCCTTGGTTTCGTAATCAGAATCAGCCAGCGTGGTCATGTCGTCGTCATGCTCTTCATGATGATCGTCATGTTCTGCCTCGTGGTCCTCGTCGTGCTCTTCTTCGTGGATGATTGAGCCGCGTGGAATATCGAAACTATTGGCGTCGAATTCGCTGTAGTCGTAGCTGAGATTGAAGCCGCCGACATTACCTCTTGCACCTGCGCTGAAACCACTGCCATCGTTTACCGACTGTGATTCGGCCCCGACGTAGGCCGAGGCTTCCTCCACATCACTGCGCGCGATGGTGTTATCGACGATGTTGATGATGCCGCCACTCGCACCATTGCTGTAAAGAAGCGCCGATGCGCCTCTAACAACCTCAATCTGCTGAACATTATTTAAATCAACATCGTTTGCGTGGTCGGGGCCAATGCCAGAGGCGTCGCGGATCACCAGACCGTTTTGCAGAAGCTTCACGCGATTGCCCGACATACCTCTAATGACAGGCTGACCCACGGCAGGGCCGAAGTTGTTTGAAGAGACACCGGCAAGCGTGCTGAGATGCTCGCCAATGGCTTGTGAGCCAGACTCTGCGATTGAGTCACCGGACACAACGAAGGCAGTTGCAGTTAGGCTGCTGTGTACAAGTGAGGAAGTGACGACCACTTCCTCCATAGATTCGTCTTGCGCGACCGCAAGAGGGGCAATGGCGACTGCCACTGCGAGCGTAGAAAAACGCATCATGGAATTACTCCTAAATTTTAAGTTCGGACGAGTTGCTCTAACTTAAAACTTAGGGGGCGCACGACTTTGGTAATGTCCAAAGCTGTTGGGGCGTAATACTTGCGCTGACGTCGGAAAGTGCGGGGTTTGCGCTGAAAAGAAATACTCAAGGTCTAGCTCTTCCGCCTCACTCGACTGGATATGACAGCCTTGGCAGTCGACGAGTTCCTGACCTACTTCGGGCGCATAATCGTGGGTAGCTCCGTGCGCAGCCGTACCCACCACCAAGAAGGCGGCGATAAGCGCTGATAGCAAGAATCTAAATTTCACGTTGGCGTTACCCGTAAACGTAAGGCTGTGGCCGATATTAAGACAATTTCTGCAAAACACAACAAGCCTCATGAGATCAAAGCGTATCGATACCCATCGGCATGTAAGGAGGGAACGCGTGTTTAATTGCCAATCCAAGGCTTTGAACTACAATGTCTCCCGTCGGCCATTGCGAGCAGGTGCGTTCGCTATTTTATCGGCACAAGTAATCGATCCGCGTGTTGTCGGCGCGTTACAGACGGTTTTTGCGCGCAACATTTTTGGCGGAGGTCATATCCACTTATTCTCTGAAATAACCGCAATGCGCCATGTGTGCGCAACAACAAACCCTACAACCCAGTGTCATATCGGGCACTTAACGTTAGTGGAGCGCGTATCAGATGCGATCGAGTGACACCTCTCGGCATAGCCCGCTTATCTGGTTTGTTTTCCTGGTCATTGTTATCGACTTGGTCGGCTTTGGTCTGGTCATACCGCTGCTACCTTTCATGGCACCGGCTTTGGGTGGAGACGCATCTGACATCGCATTTATTATGATTACTTATGCAGTAGGCGCTGCAGTCATTGCGCCGCTGTGGGGGCGCTTATCCGATCGAGCGGGCCGGCGATTTGCCTTGGTACTTGCGCTACTCGCGAGTTCTGCCGCCTACGTTGTGACGGCACTCTCAGATACGCTATTTCAGGTTTATCTAGGGCGCGCCCTGTCTGGGTTGGCAGCCGGCAGTTTGCCTGTAGCAACGGCGCTGATGGCTGACCTCAGTCCGCCCGATCGGCGAGCGAAAGCCATGGGCCTGGTGGGTACGGCTTTCGGCTTGGGCTTGATCGCCGGCCCTGTACTAGGAGGCCTATTGACCGGTGATTCAGAGAGCTTTGCACTGCCTTTTTATACTGCGGCCGCTATGTCGTTTATCGCGGCCATTTTTGCCTTTTGGTTACTGCCAGGGCAGATGGTGAAGCCTGCAGGTGTGAAAGGCGGTGACTCGAAGGATCAAGCGCCACCTTCAGTAATGGCACCGCGAAAGAACAAGTTGTTACTCATGCAGTACGTTACTCATACCTGCTCGGTGAGTTCGATTATCTACTTGTTTCCACTTTGGGTGGCCGATGCTTATCAGTGGGGGCCCTCAAACGTGGGGTATTTCTTCGGAGTGGTTGGTGTATCTATGATTACTTTGCAGGGTGGGTTGCTTGCCACACTCAGCCGCGCCTTTGGCCATTTAAATGTGCTCCGGGTTGGTGCCATTGTTTTTGCGCTGTCGTTGTTTGTTGTCGCGCTAGGAGATGCAACTCTGTGGATGCCCGCGATGATCTTCTTTGCTTTCTCGGGATCCACTGTTTGCCTTCCTCTGCTGAACGCGATTGCATCAGAGATCGTGCAGCCGAATTACCGCGGCAGAATGATGGGATTCACGGCCTCCGCGTCATCCGCAGGAAGAATCATTGGACCGCTTTTTGCTGCGGGGCTGTTGTCCTCTAAGGGCTTTGACACAGCATGGTTTGGGAGTGGGCTAATGGTATTATTTTTAGTGTTCTGGTCATTTACTGCCGCGAGAGAATTCAAGCGTTTGGAGTTGAGCTGATATGAAAGTTGCTGTCACCTTCCCCATCCCTGAGGCTGCGAAGGGCCTGCTCAGTGGTATGTTCGACTGTCGCTTTTGGGAGAGTGAAGACCCGATTCCTGCTGAGACACTCGCAGAGTGGCTAGTCGATGTTGAGGGGGTGCTGACAACATTAACGTGCCCGCTCGATCAGGCGGCGCTGTCGGGAGCGGCGCACTTAAAAGTGATCTCCACAGTATCCGTCGGTGTTGATCACATCGATGTTGAATTTGCTCAATCTCGAAATATTGCGATCGGTCACACACCCGGCGTACTCACTGATAGCACTGCGGACTTAGCGATTGGGTTGATGCTGGCTGTGGGTCGTCGCCTTGCTGAAGGTGACGCGCTGGTGCGCAAGGGTGCCTGGAGTGACGGGTGGAAGCCGAATCTATTGCTTGGCACCGACTTGAGTAACGCCACTGTCGGGCTTGTCGGTATGGGGCCAATCGGGCAGGCGGTTGCTAAACGATTGGCTGGATTTGGTTGTCGCGTTATTGCTTGGAACCGTTCGCCTCGAGAGATTGAAGGTGTTGAGTTCACCGATTTAGATAACCTTTTGGCAAGCTCTGACATCGTCTCGCTCCACACCGCACTGACTGACGAGACGCGAGCATTGATCAACCGAGATCGACTGAGGTTAATGAAGGATCAGGCGATTCTGATCAATACGGCGCGAGGCGCCATTGTCGACGAGGTAGCGCTAGCTGACGAATTAGCTTCCGGGCGGTTAAGAGCGGGTCTTGATGTTTACAGCCAAGAGCCCCTGCCCCTCGACAGCGTCTTCCATTCCTTACCTGGATGCGTTCTATTGCCCCACGTGGGCAGTGCCACCGAGCGAACGAGACGCGCTATGTTCGAGTTGGCGTTGGGCAATCTGGTCTCAGGTATGCGAGGTGAGGTGCTACCAACTGCTTTGTGAGTTCATTATTCTTGGTTTCTAAACCTCCGCTCTGCTCAATCCCAAGTTGTTAGAGGAACAGCAAGCAAAAGGCTAGTAGGACGCTAAGCCTTCAGAGCAAAGAGCCTCCAACTCGGATACTACGAGACCAAGAAGTTACCAGCACGCTAAGTTCTGAGACCTAATCGAGCGCGAAGCACCCAAACCGGATATAGCACACGGTGCCCGCACCGAAGCACCACGAGAACCGAAAGCTAATTGAACGACGGCCACAAGAACGTGTCGTTACTAGAACGAAACCCCCTGTTAGAAAAAGACCAGTTTAATGATCATGCCGATAATGGCCGCGGTGAGAACACGCCTTATGAGTGCTTCGCCATGCCTGAGAGTGAGTCGCGCACCGACAAAACCACCAGCCACATTACCAATGCCGGCAATTGCTCCTATTAGCCAAAGCACCTCGCTGGTCGCCGCAAAAACAAAAATAGCGAGCAGGGTGTAGGTGAAAACAATAAATACCTTAAGGATGTTCGTGCTAACGAGGCTGAGGCCCATGACACGATGCATGATCGGTAGCACGACGAAGCCCATGCCGATTTGGATAAATCCTCCCCAAAACCCCGCCATTGCCATCAGCACATGGCCCAGAGCAAGGTTCTTGGGCTGATCTTCTGCTGATGCATTTTTCTTGCCTTGGGGTGCCTGCATGAGCAGCAGCACCGCCACCATCACAAAGGCCAACAAGCCTTCAAACTGCTCGTTATTGAGCCGTGTGCTGAGCCAAGCACCGAGTAGTGCCGGAGGGATAGCAACTGCGGTGAGTGTCGCGCACAGTTTTGCATGGGGCACGCCATGTCGCAGGTATGTCGCCATGGCAGATGCATTGTGTGCCACGATGGTAATGCGATTGGTGCCATTAGCAACGGGGCCGGGCATCCCCAAGAACATCATCATAGGGACGGTTAAGATAGAGCCGCCCCCGGCCATAACGTTAACAACGCCTGCACCAAAGCCCGCGATAATGAGTATCGCGATTTCCCACCAAACAAGATCCATCATCCGCGCGCTGTTCTCATTGTGACGAACTCCTCGGCCGCCGTCGGGTGAATACCGACGGTGCTATCGAAGTCTGCTTTGGTCGCTCCTGCTTTCATCGCGACCGCCATGCCCTGACAAATTTCGCCGGCATCGGGGCCAACCATATGAAGTCCAACAACGCGATCTGACGATTTATCGACGATCATCTTCATCAAGGTGCGCTCGTCTCGCCCACTCAGCGTGTGCTTCATCGGCTTAAAGTCAGAGAGGTACACATCAATATCGATCCCGCGAGCCCCACACTCTTCCTCGGTAAAGCCGACCGTGCCGATATTGGGTTGGCAGAACACCGCGGTGGGTATGAACGCATAGTCCATCACCTTCGCAGCGTCCCCGAATTGGGTTTGCGCAAAGGCCATTGCCTGCTCAATGGCAACGGGTGTCAATTGTGGACCGCCTGTCATATCGCCGAGCGCGAAAATCGATGGCTCGTCGGTTTGAAAATGTTCATCGGCACTGACATAGCCGCGAGCGTCGAGTTTTACCCCGGTTTTTTCCAAGCCCAAGCCTTCAATATTAGGGTGGCGACCGGTGGCGCAGAGCACGGCATCGACCACGATACTCGAGCCGTCGGTGAGCTGAGCTTCTAGGCCTTCATTGGTTCGCGCGAGAGAGACAATGTTGCTGTTGAATCTCAAGTCGACGCCTGTCTTCCTGATTTCTTCAGCTGCAAATAATCGAATATCGTTATCGAAGCCACGCATGAAAAGATCGCCGCGATAAAGCTGTGTGACCTGGGCGCCTAATCCATTGAAGATGCAGGCGAACTCTGTCGCGATGTAGCCGCCACCTACAACCAATAGCCGCTGTGGGAAGGAATCAAGGTCGAAGATTTCGTTTGATGTAATGGCGAGCTCGTTACCCGGGAACTCGGGTTTTGTTGGCCAGGATCCAGTCGCCAGTAAAATTTTCTTTGCGTGATACCGCGCCCCGTTTACTTCAACGGTGTGCGCATCCACCAGCTTGGCCATGCCGCTTACAACCTGTGCACCTGAGCCTTCAAGCAGTCGGTCGTAAATGTTGTTGAGGCGGCTGATTTCCCGCGTCTTATTGTCGCGCAGTGTTGGCCAATCAAACGACGTACCGTTAACTGCCCAGCCAAAGCCCTCGGCGTCTTTAAACGCTTTGCCAAATTCACTCCCGTAAACGTAGAGCTTTTTGGGCACACAACCCACATTTACGCAGGTGCCGCCAAGGTATAGTCCTTCGGCGACGATGACTTTGGCCCCTAGACCTGCAGAAATACGTGCAGCGCGCACGCCTCCAGAGCCCGCGCCGATGACAAATAAATCGCAACTGTTATCATTATCCATGTTTCGCTTTCCGTGCCGTATATCCTTGAGAAAAGGTCGGCGGATGCAACCTACCGATGCGCTCAACGAAGATCTGTTAAATGCCTATTATACCTTGGAACCGTGATCGATCTGCTGATTGGTCGCTATTGCCTGTTCTACTTGCGATTGTCGTGATCGCATTCGCGTGGCCGACGCAGGTCAGCGCGCTGAGCCAGTCTCGGGTATTGCTCCTCGACGGCTCTATCATTGTCGGCGACATTGTTAGTTATCGCAGTGACGCGATCACATTGAATACCAGCTTTAACCGCGAGCTCTCTATCAAGTCGAGCTTGATTAAAGATATTGAGGCATCTGCCGAAGACCTAAGTATTGCTACCTTGTTACTCAAAGACGGGCGAAAAGTTGAAGCGGCGCCCTTTCTTGTTACTAGCGGGCTACTCGCGCTTTCTGATGGCGAGATCGTTAAATTATCTGACGTTGATAAGCTCAATCCCGAGCTATGGGAAATGGGACAGGGCTACGCATCGCAGGGTTCAGCTTCCGTCGCGTTGACGGTAGCGCGAGGTAACACGGATGCAGATCAATTGGATATTGCTGTCAACACCCAATTCGACAGTACTCGTGACCGAATAACATTGAGGGCTAATGCTGAGCGGGACACCGCTATTGTGACAGTGCCCTCGTCCTCGGGTGACGGCTCGTTTGAGCGCGTAAGTCGGCCTTCAGCTGATAACTGGCAGATTATTGGCAAATACGACTACTACTTAAAGGATTGGACCAAACACTATCTTGGGGTGAACGCGTCAGTTGAGGCCGATGAATTTACTGATATTCGGCTGCGAAGCTACATCGGGCCATATTACGGGCGAAAGTTATTTAATGGCTCTTGGGGCAAACTCGACGGCGAATTAGGTTTCGTGCGTGTCGACACAGATTTCTATAACGCCGAAGATACCGAGTACTTCGGCGCAAACTGGAACTTTACCGGGGAGAGCATGGTGTTGGGAGGGGACTCCCGTCTGTACCTCACACATGTTGGCATCTTGAATGTCAGCGATGACAACAGCGTTATTCTCGATACAACAGTTGGACTCGGCTTCCCATTTTTCTTTGGGCTTGAAGCGGCGGCTGAGTTTTCCATCGATTACGACGGCGCGGCCGCGGCCGGAAAAGATCCGGTGGATCAGTCATATAACCTGCGAGTTGGCTATAGTTGGTAGCCACGGTTTTTGAGCCTTTCCCAGTAAGCATCTCGCCTTGACAAAACCACCGTCAAAGACAGCGTTTTTACCACTCGGCGGCTGCGGCGAGATCGGTATGAATATGAATCTTTTCTCACACGGGGATCGTTACTTAATGGTCGACTGTGGGATTACCTTCGAGCAGGGACTCGCCGACTCGCAAGGCCGTCCAGCGATTCAAATGCCTGACCCGAGCTTTATCGCAAGTCAACGCGATTCGCTCGATGGACTGATTATCACCCACGCTCACGAGGATCATTTCGGCGCAGTTCCCTATTTATGGCAGGAGTTGCAATGCCCGGTTTACGCAACACCCTTTGCGGCGGCGGTACTGCGCAAAAAAGCGGCTTGGCGGCGAGCACCGCCTCCTGAACCGCTGATTGAAGTGATGCCCGGGGATACACACGTCATTGGCCAATTTAGCGTCACCTGGCTGCCCATCACGCATTCAACACCTGAAACCTGTGCACTTCTTATTGAGACAGAAGATTGTCGGATCCTCCATACGGCAGACTGGAAAATCGATACCCGCCCTGTCATTGGCAGTGGGTGGGCCCCTAGTCAGTGGAAGGCCATCGGCGATAAAGGTATCGACGCTGTGATTTGTGACTCGACTAACGCAACTAAGCCTGGCCGATCGCCCACCGAAGGTGAGGTGGGTGACGCGCTGGTGAAGTTAATCACCTCACTGAAAGGACGAGTAGTTGTCGCCTGCTTTGCCAGTAATGTGGCGCGTGTTCAAAGTATTTTCCGAGCAGCCTATGTGTCAGAGCGCCGTGTCGGACTCTTAGGGCGGTCGCTCGATATCATGGTTCGGTCGGCGAAGAATGCTGGCGTCTTCGAACCGAAAGTGCCGATCATCGAGGCTGAGCACTTGGGTTATCTACCCGAGGAGGAAGTGCTGGCTGTGGCAACCGGCACCCAGGGCGAAATCGGTGCTGCGCTACACCGACTGATGATGGACACTCACCCTCATATGTCACTGGGTGAGGGCGATACCGTTATCTTCTCGTCAAAGACGATTCCCGGAAACGAGGAGGCAGTACACCGTTTGATCACTGGGCTGAAAGATCGAGGCGTTAGCGTTATCCATGCGGACGAAGTCAGTGCGACGCTACACGCGTCGGGCCATCCCTGTGAGGACGAGTTAGCGGATCTATACGAGGTGATTAAGCCGAGTGTTTGCATTCCTGTTCATGGTGAACAACGCCATATGAAAGCGAATGCTGACGTCGCCCAGCGTTGTGGCGTACCACTCACACTTACAGGTCAAAACGGAGATCTGTTTTACATTTCCCCCTCGCCAGGTGTAAGGCGTCGGTGGGCGCCCGCCGGACGTCTTCAAGTGGACGAGAGGGCGAAGAAATTGGAGAAGGTTACGGGTTAGAGCCCTCAGCGAGAAAGAACCTTCAGCGGGAGAGGGCCCTCAGCGAGAAAGAGCCCTCAGCGAGACAGAGCTCTCAGCAAGAAAGAACCTTCAGCGGTCAAGAACCTTCATTCACGAAGCGCTGAAAACTATAAACAGAACTCATGAAGTGGCGCTAGGTTTTAGTCTGCACCTGCGCTGATGCGAACGATTTTGCCAGCCGCTTCGTCGATGACAGCGATGGAACCGTCTCTTAGCGCTCGCACATCACGAATTCTTCCCTCGAGCGCCGGGAAGGGCTCGCTTACACTGGCCTCTGCACCCGACACGTCAACGGCGACCACTTTTTTGGCTTTGAGACCGCCAATCAGAAGCTTCCCCTTCAAATCAGGCATGGCATCACTGGTATATAGAGCCAAGCCCGAGGTGGCGATGCTGGGTACCCAGTAAGTTACGGGCTGCTCCATACCGGGCGCCTCCGTGAAGGGAGAAATGATTGCACCTGAGTAATCGACACCGTAGGTAATCGCAGGCCACCCATAGTTTTTACCCGCGGTAATTTTATTGAGCTCGTCACCGCCTTTGGGGCCGTGCTCGGTCATCCAAATGGTCTGCGTTGGTGCATCAACAATCAGTCCCTGTGGGTTTCTGTGACCGTAGCTGTAAACGTAAGGCGCATCTGCAAAAGGGTTGTCCGCGGGTGCTTCGCCCATTTCAGTCATACGGAGCAGTTTTCCTAGCTGACTCTCTTTTTTCTGCGCATCTTCTCTGAGGATGTAGCCCTCGCCCACAGATAGCAAAAGCGTCCCGTCTGCGAGAAACGCCATACGGCCGCCAAAGTGGCCGCCGCCTTTCTTGTTGGGGGTTACTTCAAAGATGACTTTGAGATCGGTTAGCGCGTTACCGTCTAATGTAGCGCGAGCCACGGTGGTTCGATTGCTCTCCTCCGAGCCTGCTGCGTACGCTAAGAAGATTGTGTTATTTGCTTCGAAATCAGGGTGCAGGACAACGTCAAACAATCCTCCCTGTCGTTTGGCAAAGACAGCGGGTACACCACTAATCGCGTCGGTTTCCCCCGAGCTTGATACCCGGTGCAGACCCCCGGGTCGCTCCGTAACCAGAAAGCCTTCGTTATTGGGAAGTTCAGCAATCGACCACGGGGTGTCAAAGCCCTCAGCAAGGGTTTGTATCTCGATATCAGCCTGCGCTGCCTGACAAAAAAGTGCTGCAGAAAAGATGTAAGCCGACGTTTTGAGCGAGCGAAGAAGCATGCTGGTTAACCTGTACTGGATTGTGGCTCGACTATAGCGCAACATGCCCGCCCATGTGGAGTTGGAAGGTTTAAGTCATGCGCTCATTAATCATTGCTATCGTTGCCGCGACCATTGGCTACACTCTCAGTGTCATTATTAATTCGACGGTGAGTGCTGCAACACTCGTTGGCTTTGGGATTGAGGTAGGTCTGGGTGATAGGATCCAAATGACCGCCACCGAGTGGATCGGTCTCGCTGGCACCTACTTGCCAATTTACGTGGGGCTACACACTGTCATTTTTTTGTTGGTCCATCGCTTCTTACCCAACAGAAGCCAATCTTCAGATTCAAACTTTGCCAGCCGACGCATCGTATTCGCCGTCTCGGGAGCGGTGTCGCTACTTCTGCTGTACATCGCTTTTGACACTGCTATGGGGCTCAGTGGGGTGCTTGTGGCCTCCGGGAGAACGCTCGGTGGCCTGATTGCGCATGTTGCTACCGGTGCCGTGTCAGGACTCATTTTTGCAACATTCACAAACAGGCCAGGCGAGGCCGCAGTTTCTGACAACGCAGCGGGTAGCTGAGACGGGCTGTCTCATTGCGCCCGTTGGCGAGAACTCCAAGGGAGCATGAGCGGCATCAGTTCACAAGCCGCGACTTTGGTCCAGGTTGCCCAGAGATTGGGTTACTAAGATTCAAGTACTCTAGCTTCCCACTGGTTCTTATCTCGCGGCGTTTGATCTGCGGTCTGCTCGCTGGGCGCTTGCTATTACCTGTCGGCTAACCACACTTGAGCAAGAGTTTGCCCGCGTGACTGCCCGAAGCCATGTAGGTTTGCGCTTCCAAAGCTTGTGCGAGATTAAAGGAGCGGTCGATAAGTGGCTTCATAGCGCCCGTCGCAACGAGCGGCATCATCTGTGCCTCAACGTCCTCAAAGCAGCGCGCTTTCTCGGAGGGTGTCAGTCTACGGAGGGTGCTGCCCGTAAGCGTTGCACGCTTCATCAGCAGTTGTGTGAGGTCAATCGTGGATTGGCCGCCGCGCATGAGGCCAATACAGGCAATACGACCATCGACTGCTAAGCACTCGAGATTGAACTGCTCAAAGTCCCCGCCAACCATGTCGAGCACCACGTCGACCTCACCCATAACGCCTTGCGCCTGACATTGTTCTGTCAGCGAGGATTCGCTGTAGTTCAGGCAGACATCAGCGCCGAGGTCTTTGAGGATTTCGCACTTAGCACGCGTTCCGGCGGTCGCGATGACTCTGCAGTTCATCGCCTTTGCCAGCTGTACGGCGATGTTTCCGATGCCACTGACACCTCCGTGGACCAGCAATGTTTCTCCGGCTTTCAACGAAGCGCGAACGATCACGTTGTACCAGACGGTGAGGAAGGCCTCAGGCAGACAAGCCGCGGTTAAGTCATCCACGCTCTCAGGGATACGTAGGGTGCAGGCTGCTTTTGCAATGGCTTGTGTCGCATAGCCTCCGCCGTGCACTAGCGCACACACTCGCTCACCTTCGGAGAAGCCACTGCGCTCGCCGGCAGCTCTTACACAACCTGACACCTCTAACCCCATAACCGGACTGGCGTCAGGGGGGGGCGGGTATAAACCCATGCGCTGCAATACGTCTGCACGGTTGATGCCTGCATAGGCGACATCAATAACAACTTCGTCTGCACCACAAGTCAGGTCCTCACCTTCCTGGATGCTTAACGTCTCGGGGTCTTCAATGTGTATAAAGTGATATGTCATGGTGGCGCAAACGCACTCCTGAGGTTACTGTTGGCACAAATTAAAAGAGCGTTGATGAGCATAGCGGTAATTGGCAGCTCGTCGCAAAACTAGGGGCATATCATGGCTAAACCAATGTTTCTCAGAAAAATAAAAAACCGCCTGATCTATTTGATGGCGAAGCTCGTTGCGGGTGAGCCATCAGGGCAATACATGGCTTTTGTCGGGAAGGCCAGTTGTGCGCGGTTGTGCGAGCGGATTATCGAGTTGGGCCATACCTCGGTATTGGTTGTGACCGACAAGGCGCTGCGTGATTTGGGGCTCGCTGATGAGGCCGTGGCAGGCCTTAACCGCGAGGGTGTTACGCTCAGCTGGTATGACCAAGTGGATCCTGATCCTACCTACGGTCACGTGGAAGCGGGTGCGCGTATCCTGCGCGAATCTGGCGCCACGGCCATTATTGCTGTCGGTGGAGGCTCGTCCATCGACTGTGCAAAGGTTATTGCATTAACCAAGCACAATACTGGGGCTGACATGACGACCTGGGCTGGGTTTGGCAAAGCCCCTGAAGAAGCGGCGCCTTTGTTTGTTATTCCAACCACCTCGGGCACAGGTAGTGAAGCAACAATGGGTGCTGTCATCACCAACCAAGCGACGCACAAAAAAGAAATCATTTCTGGCTCATCGATTCACCCCGCAGCTGTCGCGCTTGATGCGTGTCTTATGGTTGGATTGCCAAAGCCTATTACTGCCGCAACGGGTATTGATGCGTTGACCCATGGTATCGAGGCCTATATTTCCACTTGGGAGCGGGGTAATCGAACCGAGATGGGCCGTATTTCAGTACAGGGTGTTTTCCGCTGGCTACGTCAGGCCTGTGAGGATCCTGGAAATATGGACGCCCGAGAGGGTATGGCGCTTGCCGCCTACAACGCAGGTGTTGCCATTAATCAGGTCAACGTGGGCAATGTTCACGCCATTGCACACCAGTTGGGGGCAAATTTTGGTATCCCACACGGGCACGCAAACGCGATTGTCCTACCTCATGTGCTAACGCTTTACGGAGAAACTGCGGTTGAGCGCTTGGCAGAGCTTGCTGTGGCGACAGGTGTGTCGGACTCTGGCCACCCAGAAACACGCGCTCGCGCCTTTATTGCGGAAGTAGAGAAGTTAATCGCTGACGTGGGTATTGCGCCAACCGACGCGCGAATAAAGCGTGAGAAGTTCGACATCATTGCTGAAGCTGCCATGGATGAGGGTGACGGCTACTTTTGCCCCAGACAGCTTGAGAAGTCAGAAATCCTCAATCTTCTTGAGGCGATTTCAGAATAAGCGGTGTTGCCAGCCATTGGCTGGCAAGGCTCACAGCGCGTTGGAAGTCACCCGAGTCTCCTTCTGAGCAGACGAATCCGTGACTCGCTGTCTCGAGGTGTTTGTACATCACTTTGCAGCCGGCGCGATGGAGTCTCACGGCAAAGCGGGCGCCGTCGTCGCGGATAGGGTCGCGCTCCGCAGTGATGATTAAGGTTCTTGGAAAGTCATTCAGCGATGTTCTACGCCCGGGAAAAACGCGTTCCAGTACTGGGTCTGCAGGGGCAAGATCGCCAAGGTAGGCATCGCAGCACCAACGCATATTTCTCGCTGGCACCAGTCCTGACTTGGCGTGCTCAGTGTAGGAGGGCAAGTCGCTGATGTAGTGCTGTGTGGCTGGGTATATGGCAAGGCACCCTGCCATCCCATATTGGTATTTAAGGGCAAGCGTTGATGCAATCGCGATGTTACCGCCTGCGCTATCGCCCGCAAGGATAAACATCCCATTATTGGGTGCTAGGTTGTCTAAGTTATCGATCACCCACCGGCTTGCCTCCAAGCAGTCGTCGTGTGCTGCGGGGAATTGATATTCGGGTGCGAGGCGGTAATCGATCGAGATCAAACTGCAGCCGCTTTCGAGACTCAGCGCCCGGCAAAATCGATCGTGCGTATCCAAGTTGCCGACCACCCATCCGCCACCATGGGCATAGATCACCATGGGTTTGTCGGCTTTGCCATGATACATCCGCAGACTTATCTGGCGGCCATCCAGTTCGACGCAAAGATTACTCACCGGCAGCTTTGCTTGCGGCACGCCCTCCCACGCCTTGCTATGGCGGCGCAGGTAAAAGGATCGGGCAAATTTTGCGATTAGTGTATTAAGCAGCGACGTCATCTGCGTGGATAAATTGCGAGTTCGGATTGGCGCGATAAGTATACAGCCCATCTGAGTTTATCTCGCGATTAACGTTACCCCGCTGAACAAGATAGTTGAGATGAGCAACGGTCTCGCCAGTCGCTAAATGCACCTCATGCTCCTT
>JAYOAN010000017.1:0-4565 GCA_038104285.1 Halieaceae bacterium | reverse complement strand
GCGATGATGAGTTTCAGCCCTGGGCAATATAAACAGGCGTGCTCAGGCGAGTGTCCTTGACCAATAACCACTTGCCAGTAGTGATCGCCGATATTGATGGTTTCGAGGTCAACAATGCGGCGATAGCTGTGCGGCAATGGCTCCGACATCTTGCCAAATGTGCCGAAGCGCTGCTGATAGCTGGACATCAGCTCGTCACTAAATCCAGCGCGTTTATAAAACGTGAGGGCGGTTTTTGGAATCTCATCTGAGGTGTAGCTCAGGAGTAAACTTCCGTTCAGGTACTCGCTCCGGGTCATCCATACTTCGCAATCAAAGCGCTCGCAAAGCCAGCCAGCGAGCCCGATATGATCTGGATGCAGGTGCGTGCAAATAACGCGCAAGATAGGTTTGCCTTGCATAAAGCCATCGAATAACTGCTCCCACTGCGCCTTAGCGCTATCGAGCTTCATGCAGGTATCGACCACAGTCCAACCGCCCTCTTCCTCGAGCAACCAGATATTGATGTGATCGAGTCCGCCAGGCATTTCGAACCGGACCCACCAAACACCGGGCGCCACTTCGAGTGGCTCGCCATAGCCCACTGGGCTTTTTCGGCCCCAGGGATAAACCAGGCCTCGATATTCTTCATTCACCATCATGCGTGGGTGTTCCTGTTATTGAGGGCGCTTGCGATATGCTCTTACCCTGACGGGGTACGGCGCCGTTGCGAAAGCTTGTGGAGAATATAAGCATTACTTGGAGATCATACCGTGAATGCCACCTTAGAAACGAATCAGTTGCGCCAACTAGATCAGCAACACCACCTACATCCATTTACAGACTTTCGTGATTACGCTGAAAACGGTGGTCGGATCGTTAGTCGCGCAGAACACATCTACATTTATGACTCCGATGGCAACAAAATCCAGGACGCCATGTCAGGGCTTTGGTGTTGCAGTCTCGGCTACAGCCAAGATGGGATCAAGCAGGCGGTTGCAGACCAGCTGATGGAGCTGCCGTTCTACAATAATTTCTTTAAGTGCTCGAACCAGCCAGCGGTGGAGTTAGCTTCGCGACTCACCAGTATGGCCCCTGCGCATTTCAACAAAGTTTTCTTTACTAACTCGGGATCTGAGGCGAACGATACACAGATCAAGTTTGTGCATCGGTATTACCAGCTTCTGGGCAAGCCTGAGAAGCGTCTGATTATCAGCCGCAAGAACGCTTATCACGGGAGCACGATCGCTGCTGGCTCGCTGGGTGGTATGAGTGCAATGCACGAGCAAACCGAGGGTTTGGATTACATCAGGCATATTGAGCAGCCCCACTGGTTCGAGCTGGGCGGCGACATGAGTTCAGATGAGTTCGGTTTATGGGCAGCCAACGAGCTTGCCAAGAAAATCGACGAGCTCGGAGAGGACAAGGTAGCGGCATTTATCGCTGAGCCTATTCAGGGTGCTGGCGGCGTCATTATCCCGCCCGATACCTATTGGCCTGCTGTGCAGAAAATCCTCGACGAGCGTGACATCCTTTTCATTTCTGATGAGGTTATATGCGGCTTTGGGCGGACCGGTAACTTATTTGGGTTCCAAACTTACGGTACGAAGCCTGACTTGATTACTTTTGCGAAAGCAGTCACCAATGGTTACATGCCACTGGGAGGTTGCTTGGTGAGTGACAAGGTGGCGGACGTGCTACTTGGCCACGGCGGCGAATTCGCCCACGGCCTGACGTATTCTGGTCACCCTGCGTCCTGTGCAGCGGGCTTAGCCACGATGGATGTTTTGGAGAACACCGATATTCTGGAGCATTCAACATCGGTTTTAGCACCCCACTTTGCGAATGCGCTTCAAGGTCTCGCTGACCATCCTATTGTCGGTCAGGTTCGCTCTAAAGGTCTCGTGGCCGCGGTTGAGCTCGTGCGTGACAAAGGTTCAAGAGAGCGCCTTGCGCCTGAGTCGGGGGCGGCTGTCTATTGTCGCGATCGGGCGATCGAAAGCGGTTTAATGGTGCGCCAGACCGGCGACGCCATGATCATGTCGCCGCCTTTCGTCACTTCCACCGAAGAAGCAGATGCGCTGGTGTCCAGCTTGGCGGCGGCCCTCGATAAAACCGCACAATTTTACGGTGTCAGTTAAGACGCGAGATCTTAAGTGCTGAGTCTGTCGTATCAGCAGCATGAATATTGTAGAAAAATCCTGGTTTAACGCCGTTTGGTTCCAAACGACGTGGTTTAGCTGTGTCGTAGGTCGCGACGATTGGCTTTTGCTGACTTTTGCGCTCATGGCCTTTCACTACTGGGCTGTCGCCGACTTGCGGCTTGAGTTACGCCGCGTCTTACCATGCTTGGCTCTGGGCTTAGGCGTCGATTTTGCACTGACGCTGTTGGGCGTTTTTCATTTTGATGATCAATTGTTCCCAATTTGGATGGTGTGTTTGTGGTGTGTATTCCCCACGGCGCTGCCGCGTGCAATGGCCTTTCTGGGGGAGAGCTGGTGGCGTCCCGTCGTTCTGGGTGCCGTCGCGCCTCTAAACTATCTAGCAGGGCAGAAGTTCGGTGCAGTGACGCTTCCGCTGGGTGAGGTGAATACAATGATCCTCCTAGTGCCATTGTGGATGATTATGCTGCCTTTGATGGTGCGCTTTAGTCAGTATCAAAAGCAGGTGGTATGACAGTAAAAACCTTCGCGCTCATAGTGTCGTTGATCGCGGGTGTCGCTGTTTCGGCGCAGGCAGATGAATCTTCTGACAGCACTTTATTATTAAGTGAAAACGCTACCGCCGCGTCTTCTTTTGTAGCGTACGATGCGCTGCCACCGCTAAAGCAGGTGGGTAGATCGTCTCTCAGAGTGATGGTGTTTAAGGTATTTGACTCAGCGCTCTTTACCGAAAGCGGCGAGTGGCGAAATCCAACGACATCGTTTCGCTATGAGCTTACTTACGCGCGCACTATTGCCGGTGCCGTGCTCGTCAGCCAAACAACCAAAGAATGGGATCACTTGGGCTTCACCGATGAGCGTCAGGCGATTTGGGTTGAGTGCTTGGAAGCGATATGGCCAGACGTGAGTAAGGGCGACACCATCACCTTTGATGTCGATGCGGCAGGCGTGAGTCGCTTTTATTTCAATGGCAAGTGGTTGGGTGCGGTCGAGGATCCGGACTTTGCGCCGATGTTTATCGCCATTTGGCTATCCCCAGAAACGTCTCGGCCAGCGCACCGCGAGGGATTACTGGCCGATTCATAGGCGAAAAAGCGGGATTTTAGTCCCAGCTAATTCCCGTGCGGATGCCGATCGTTCTTGGGCGCATTGGTCCAAAGAAGTGCGACGGGAGGATACCACCGTTGGCGTTGTAGCCGTCCCACGTAAACTCGTTAAACAAGTTCTCGGCGTAGGCCTGTACGTACCAGTTATTGTCAGACTCATAGCCAACACGCAGGTTAGCGACGGCGTATGAGCCAATCATCCCCTCACGATAACCCTCCCAGCTACCGCCACGCTCGCTTTCATACGACACTTCGAAACTCGATGCGATGGTGCCACCGTTTACCGGAACGTCCACGTCTAGCTTGCCCGCACCTGTAAGCTTAGGAGCCCAGAAGACGCGGCTTCCTTCACAGCCAGTGCCTTCACCACCGGGGCCATCGAGACTGCAAATCTCTTCAAGACCCGTTGCTTCGGTATTGAGGTAGCCTAGCGATAAGTAAAGGGTCGTGTATTCGTTTACGGCAACGGTGGTTGACGCTTCAACACCCATACCGTCGGTTTGACCAACGTTGAGTACTCGCCCAGAGAATGCGTCGACGACTCCGTCGTCTTCGAAATCGACGTCTACGTAGCTAATGACCTGCGCGTCAGTGTAGTCATACATGAACGCCGTGAGGTCGAAATTACCTGCGCCGTCGAGATAGCTTGTCTTGAAGCCGATCTCATAGGAGTCCATTTGCTCAGGACGGAATGAGCCGGGTAAGTAGCCGTCTCCCTGCGTAATGCCCGTCTCATAGGCAGGTGGGTTTCCGTTAGCGTCTTCGATCCAGAAACTACCAAAGCCACCTGATTTGAAGCCTTGTGTGTAATTAGCGAAGAACATAGCGTCGTCATTAGGCGTCCACGTCACCCCAAAGCGCGCCGTTGTATCGCTCCAGGACTTGGAATCTTCGATGTATTCTGCGGTCGCAAAGCCATAGGTGAAATAGGGACCCAAGTAACTCTCAGGCTCAGGCACCAAGATGCCAAAGTCTTTGTCGTCCTTGGTGTAACGAACACCTACCGAGGCGACGAGATCGTCTGTCACTTGATAGTCCAGATTCACATAGGCTGCCCAGCCTGAGTACTTACCTTTGAGCATACCGGTTTCCACAAGGTTACCGTCCGCACTTGGGTAGAAGTCGGTGTAGTAGTCAGAACAACCGCTGTAGAACTCATAGCCGTAATATTCGGCGTAGTAGTTCAAGTAGTACTGACACATGAGATCTTCGGAGCCAATTGCGGTGAACTCGGCATCGAGGTCTTCGTCGTAATAGGAGACGCCGGTGTACCAGCTTAATGGGCCATCATCATTACTCGTGAGACGCAATTCCTGCT
>JAYOAN010000155.1:0-3601 GCA_038104285.1 Halieaceae bacterium | reverse complement strand
CCCGGGAGCTGATCTGCCAACGCGTTAAACATGGCGTCCTGCGCCAACCATCCAATACCGCTGCCAACCGAGATGGCGAAGATACCTAGCCAGGTCAGACTCAATGCATAGAGTGTGCGAATCGTGTTTTTGGTGGCACCAAGGCTTTTCATGACCGCCACCTGATCGGTGTGTCGCTCACCGAACCGCCGCGCAGCCACCAAAATGGCCGCCGCAGCGAGCATCACACCGAGACTGCCTGCAAGGAGTAAAAATCCACGTGCGCGCTCCAGGGTTGCACCGATACCCGGTTGAGACTCATCAACCGACAGTAATCGTTGCCCCTGCACGAGCTGAGGCTCGACCCAATTCTTATACTGCTCGAGCGAATTCGCGTTACCTGCCATGAGCAAACGGTAGGTCACGCGGCTGCCCGGCTGAATGACGCCCGTCGCATCCAGATCATCAACATGCATAACCAGCCTAGGGCCGTAGCCAAAAAAGCCCGTGGTCGAGTCGGGTTCATCAAGAAGCGTACCCGCCACACGAAGCGTTGCGTCACCGACGTAGACCTCGTCGCCTACCGCGGTGTCCAACTGCTGAATCAAGCGTGGTGCCAAGAAAACATACCCGGGTTCGGGAGTCTCTGCGCTCAAGCGACCACCGCCGAGATCGACACGCAAGGATCCACGCAATGGGTAACCACCACCAACCGCTTTAACCGAAGCCAAGAACATGTCGTCGCTCTCGGATATGACCATCGACGAGAAGGTCACTGTTTCACCCGTCGCACCGACGGTACTCAAGGCCTGCTCCTGCCACTCAGTGGGGATTTCACGAGAACTCGAGACAACAAGGTCAGCGGCAAGGAAGCTCGCAGACTCACGTTCCAGATTGAATTGGAGCCGATTCACGAAGCCGCTAATCGCAACGACTAAAGAGACTGCTAGTAGCAGCGCACTGAGCAGCACACCCAGCTCACCGCCTCGCCAATCCCGAACGAGCAGCCTTATTGACGCTATGAGGGGTGATTTCATGCAGCTTCGCTCAATTGACCCGCTGTCATGACTAGTTTGCGCTGGCAACGGTCAGCGAGCGTGTTGTCGTGGGTTACGAGGACGAGTGTCGTACCCTCCTCCTCGTTGAGCCCGAACAACAACTCAACGATCTTAGCGCCCGTTGCCGTATCAAGGTTACCTGTGGGCTCATCCGCAAACAGAATGAGCGGCTTTGCAGCGAAAGCACGAGCGATGGCGACACGCTGCTGCTCTCCACCCGACAGCGTCCTCGGATAATGGTGTAAACGCTCGCCAAGCCCAACGCGGGCCAGATAATCTTCGGCCATTACGCGAGCATCATCCCTTCCTGCAAGCTCGAGCGGCAGCATGACGTTCTCAAGCGCAGTTAGCGCGGGTAACAATTGGAAGCTTTGGAACACGAAGCCCACTTTCTGGCTCCGCAGTACGGCCCTCTCATCCTCATCGAGTTGCACGATGTTGGTGTCATCGAGGTAAATGTCGCCACCCGAGGGACTATCAAGGCCAGCGAGTAAGCCGAGCAAGGTCGACTTGCCCGAGCCCGACGTACCCACAATTGCTGCGGTTTCTCCACGCTTGATTTCCAAATCGATCCCTCGCAGGATCTCTAGATCCGCTTCAGCGGTTTTTACGGACTTATTCAATTGGAATGTTTTGATCATGCGTCTTTACCTCTCGCATCACTTACGACGCCGCCTTAGCCTCGGATTGACGCGTCTCAGCGCCTTCCTATGTCTGCAGCTCGGGATCAACCGCGTAAGGTGTACCACTTCCTTTGTGCCAAACGCCCTACTTTTGGGCCCGCTACTACTGATTGGCACTGTAATAAGCTCCACCGCAACCGCGGAAGCGCCCGCAAAAATTCTTGTTGTCGGAGACAGTTTGAGCGCAGCCTATGGTCTTAATATGGAACAAGGCTGGGTCAGTTTGCTTGAGCAACGTCTACAAACACCGTTTGAAGGTGCAACGGTGATCAACGCAAGCATATCAGGTGAAACCACTCGCGGGGGGGCCTATCGACTCCCACCGTTGCTCAAAGACCACAAACCGACCTTGGTTATCATAGAGCTGGGTGGCAATGACGGACTGCGCGCCCTTCCCATCAAACAAATGCGCGAAAACCTGACGCTGATGACAAACGAGTCGCTTGCTACTGGCGCGAAGGTACTGTTGCTTGCCGCAGAAGCACCACCGAATCTGGGACGTCGCTACACAAGCCTTTTTCGAGGGATCTACGAGCGACTCGCCGAGAATGAGCGGGTCGAGACGTTGCCGTTTATTGTTGAATCTGTGTTTTTGAACCCAAGCTTGATGCAGAGCGACGGTATCCACCCAAACGCGGAAGCCCAGCCGATGCTCGTAGATGCAGTCTGGCCGACACTCCTTATGATGCTTGAAGAGGATTCACAGTGAGCGAGGCACGGCCGATAAGAGATCGTGTCGAAACCATCATATTCGGCACAGAAACGCGTGCAGGTAACCTCTTCGACCTGACACTGCTCATACTTATCCTCGCCAGCGTTTTCGTGGTCATGCTAGATTCAGTAGAGGCCTATCACGCGGCTTACGGCGATGTCTTCCGATGGGTCGAGCTGGGTTTCACTCTGATATTTGCGGTTGAATACCTCACTCGGCTGTGGTGTTTGAGACGTCCCGCTGTCTATGCCATCAGCTTCTGGGGTGTGGTGGATCTACTAGCCATCCTGCCGACCTTTTTGACGCTATTTGTGCCCGAGGCCTCGTCACTCATTGTGATCAGGGTGCTTCGCGTTTTGCGGGTCTTCCGTATCTTGCATCTCTTCGAGTTGCACGAAGAATACATCGAGATCATCGGACTTATGCGGGCTACGGCTCGATCGATCATGGTGTTCTTCTCCATTGTAATGGTGACGGTGGTTGTCTTCGGCTGCCTGCTCTACGTGATCGACGGACCCGAGCATGGCTTTGTCAGCATTCCGATGAGTATTTACTGGGCCGTCGTCACCATAACAACGGTCGGGTACGGGGATGTCGTCCCGGGAACGCCGATGGGCCGGTTTGTCGCCTCGATTGGTATTTTGATCGGTTATTCGATTTTGGCTGTGCCGACGGCCATCGTAACCAGTAAACTGTGGGAGAGATTGGGATCCCGCCGAGCCGCGCAAACGCTAGCATGGAACTGTCCGGTATGTGCCGGCGTAGATCATGCCACCGATGCGCAACACTGCAAACACTGTGGTGCGGATCTCGAGGTCCCTGACGAGCTGAGAGAGCAAAAGCCACAACTCCCGTGAACGAAAAACCAACAGACATATTTTCACACCGCAAGTATTGGGCGGAGTGCTTTGGGCCTGCACCGTGGCTCCCCATGTCCCGTGCTGAGATGGATCAGCTCGGCTGGGATAGTTGTGACATCATCATCGTGACCGGTGACGCCTATGTCGATCACCCCAGCTTTGGTATGGCGGTCATTGGGCGTGTACTCGAGGGGCAAGGGTTTCGGGTAGGCATTATCTCGCAGCCCGATTGGCGCAGCGCCGAGGCTTTCCGAGCACTGGGCAAACCAAACCTGTTCTTTGGCATCGCCGCAGGCAATATGGATTCGA